>DAHUXU010000124.1 GCA_027307005.1 Gemmatimonadota bacterium | reverse complement strand
GGACGGCGCTCCCGACCACCGGCCTGCCGGCGGACTGCGGCAGCTACACGAGCGTCGAAGACGCCGTGAACCCGCGCCTGCTCTGGTTAGGCACGGAAGTCGGCGCCTACGTGAGCGTGGACAAGGGCGCGCGTTGGGAGCGCTTCGGCAAGAATCTACCGCCGGTGCCGGTCGAGAAAATGGCCGAATCGTTCCGGCAGAAGGAGCTCGTGGTGAGTACGCACGGGCGCGGGATGTGGGTGGCGGAAATCGGCCCGCTCCAGGAAATGACCGATTCGCTGCTCGCCGAGCCGGCGCACCTGGTCGCGATCGCGCCGGCGCTGCAGTACCGCTACGCCGATACGTATCCGAGTTTCGGCAGCCGCCCGTACGTCGCGCCTAACCCGCCGCGCGGCGCCCGCATTTTTTATTGGCTGAAAGATGCGCAGCCGGGGCCGGTGACCATTTCGATCACGTCGGCCGCGGGAGATACGGTGAAGTCGATCAAGGCGCCCGGATACGCGGGACTCCAGTCCATTACCTGGGATCTGTCGCGAGACAAGCCGCGGCCGCGGGAGAAAGGCGGCCCCACCTCGTCGGCCGAGCTGAAGCGTGTCGAAACCGGTCCGTACGTCGTGCGTCTAAACGTGGGGAAACTCAAGATGCAGCAGACGGTGCAGGTGCAGGCATGGCCCGCCGACACGGTCGGATGGGTGAGATGAACTGTGACCGAGTTCTGCTCCAGAGAGGCGCGCTTCGTGTCATGGTGTCGGAGAGCAGTGATCCTGGCTGCGGGTCGCGGCACGAGGTTAGGCACGCTCGCCGAGGAGATGCCCAAATGCCTGCTACCTGTCGGGGGCAAGACGCTGCTGGACCATCACCTGGACTCGCTGGCGGCGGCCGGAATCCAGGATGTGACGGTGGTGGTGGGATTCGAGGCCGATCGAGTCGCGGCGCATGCAGGCGGCCGGTGCCGGATCGTGGTGAACGACCGCTACGAGACGACGAACAGCATCGTGTCGCTCCACCTGGCCGCCGCGCACCTGCGCGGCCATGCGTTCGTCATGCAGAACGCGGATGTGTTGTACCATCCCGAGCTCATCCGCCGGCTGCTCGATGTCCCGCGGCCTAACGCATGTCTGATCGACGCCGACCGCGCCCACGCCGAGCACGAGTACCACGTCGCCCTCGACGATGGCTGGGTGGCCGAGTACAGCCGCGAGGTAAGCGCCGGGCGGTCGGCGGGTGAGAGCGCACAGCTGCTCAAGGTCGGCGCGGCCGACAGCGCCGCGTTCTTCGACCGGTTAGGCACAGTGATCGACGCGGGCGGACAGCACGGGTTTCCGCTCCAGGCCTACGATGCGTTGATCGAGGGCGACGGTTTGTGGCCGATCTACGCCGCCGGCCTGCCCTGGTGGGAGATCGACACGCTCGAGGATTATCTGCGGTGCCAGGCCGCGCACGACCGTTCCGACGGCGCAGCGCCGGCGGCGTCACTGGCGTCGTTCCGCATGCTGCGGTCGTTCATCGCGCAGCCGCGGATACCGCATCGCTACGCGTGGGTGCCCCAAGCCGCGCGCATCGGCTGGCGGCATCCGATCCGGACGGTGCAGAGGACCGCGGCGTTGCACCGCGGCCGCCTAACGACCGAAGCGCTCGACCTGCAGGTGAACGGCGATTCCATTCTATCGCTCGCGCTGCGCGAAGCGGAGCGAGCGGGACTCGCGCCGATGCTGCTCTGGGGATCGCTGCTCGGCTGCATCCGCGACGGCGGCTTCATCGCCGGCGATCGCGACATCGACTTGGGCATCATGCAGCGTGAGGCGGCGCGCCTGCCGGCGTGGCGCGATGCGATGATGCGGCGCGGCTTCGCGCGACGCATCGACAACGAGTACAAGCTGTCGCTGGTGCATCCGAGCCATCCTCGTCTTTTCGTCGATATCGACATCGTGCGTCCGAGGCCGGATGGGTGGGCGATCACCAACGCGGACGCGGATCCGCATCGCGTGTTTCATTACGTGTTCGCTCCGGACGTGTTCGGCGACGCGCGAACCGTGGTGTTCAATCGGCGGCACACCGTTCGGCTGCCGGCGAATCCCGAGGGATTCCTGAGCGCCGTGTACGGTGATTGGCATACCCAGCGCGCGAAACTGAATGTGCTGTACGGTCCGCTCAACGTCGCCGTGGAGCTGCGCGGTTGATCCGATACCGCTGAGCCGGCTGGGGATGTCCGATACGTGTCTTAGACCGGTCCGCGACTGGTAAACGTTCACCCCGCAGCACTCGCCGGACCGGCCGGGACGCGATACACTGGGGATCGGTCCAACGACAGCCATCTCCAGGAGACTCCATGAAGACACGGTGGGTTGCACTCGTCGCGCTCGCGCTGCCGTCGAGCGTATTCGCCCAACAGGCGGCCAATACGGCAAACCCGATCACGTCGGCGTTCACGAGGCGCATCGGGTTCGAGAGCCGGAACATCGAGCAGGCATTCGATTCGATTCCGGAGTCGAAGTTCAGCTATAAGCCGACGCCGGCGCAGTTGTCGTTCGGCTACATCGCGCAGCACGTGGCGGACGACAATTACGCGTTCTGCGACCAATTCGGGGACATGAAGTCGAACGTGTCGGACAAGGAGAAGAACACGCCGGACTCGGTGAAGGCGACGTGGCCCAAGGATACGCTGGTGGCGCAGCTCCAGGCGTCGTTCGACTTCTGCGAAAAGGCGATGGCGCAGCTGCAGGACTCCAAGTTGGGCGACGAGGTCTCGCTGACATACGAGGGCAAGACGTACAAGCAGAGCCGCGTGGCCATGGTGCTCGGGCACGCGTTGGATCTGGCGGACCATTACAGCCAGCTGGCGAACTATATGCGGCTGAACGGCTGGTTGCCGCCGACGGCGCTGCCGCGCAAGCGCGGTACGGCCTAACACCCGTTCGGCACGCGGAGAGCGGGGGCGCGCGCCGGCGCGCGCGCCTCACTCCGCGCGCATGACATCCGACGGATCGACTCGCATGGCGCGGCGCGCGGGTCCGAGCGTCGCCACCAGCGCCGACAGCAGCAGCACGGCCGGTGCGAGCGCGAAGGTCGCGACGTCGTGTCCGCTCACCTCGTACAGCAACGCGCTGAGCACGCGTGAGAGCGTCCATGCGGCGGCCAGCCCAAGCGTCAAGCCGAGCGCGAGAATCCAGGCGATTTCGCGTCCGACGAGGGCGGCGATGTCGCGGCCCGTGGCGCCGACTGCCGCACGGATGCCGAACTCGCGCGCACGCCGCGTAACGCCGTACGAGACCACTGCGTATACGCCGAACGCCGCGAGCGCGAGCGCGATCGCGCCGAACATCGCGATCAGGGTGGTGTTGGTGCGACGCGGCACGACATCGGCCGCGATCACATCATCCATCGTGCGAACGTTGTACACGGGCTGACTCGGATCCGCCGCCCGCACGGCGTCGCGCAGACGTGCGAGCAACGCCTTGGGCGGCATAGTGCTTCGTGCAACGAGCGCCAGGTTCGGAGCGCCGGACCCGTCGAGCGAGAAGTACATCTCCGGGAGCACGCTTCCGTCGAGCGTTTGCTCGCGCACGTCGGCGACGACGCCGATGACCGTGCGTGGAGGCTGGAATCCTCCAACGACGAAGGTCTTCCCGACGGGATCTGCGTTCGGCCAGAGCGTCCTGGCCAGCGTTTCACTGATCACCGCGACCGGCGGCGCCAGCGAGTCGTCGGCCGAGGTGAACAGGCGGCCGCGCAGCAAACGAATGCCCATGGTCTCGAAGTAACCTCCGTTAGCCACGAGATATCTGGCGAACGGCGTCGAGTCGCCAGGCGTCTTGACTGCATCGGACGCGGTGACCGCGATCGATATGCCGCCCTGACCGCGGAGCGGCAGATCGTTTACGACGCCCGCCGACGCAATGTCGGGCTCCGCGGCGAGTCGACTCAGCATCGCGTGCACTTTGGCCATCTCGATGCCGCGCGGCGCATCGGGCATGGAGAGCTCGAGTGTGCCGACGTGCTCCGGGTTCATCCCCATGCGCTGGTCGAGTACGCGCGCGAGGCTGCGAATCATGAGCCCCGATCCGACGAGCAGCATCACCGTCAGCGCCAACTCGGCGGTCATCAGAATACGGCGGGCGCTGCCCAAGCTCGATGTTGCTCCGCGACCGCCGGACTTGATCATCTCCGCGGCGTTCGCTCGTGCAGCGATCGCGGCCGGCCAGGAGCCAAAGGCGAGACCGGTGCCGAGCGCGAGAGCGGCAGCGAAGGCGAGCGCCCGAAGGTCGAGTTGGGCGGGGGCGATGCCGGCGAGATGCTCCGGCATCATCGCACGCAGGACGCCGAGCACGGCCGGTGCGACCGCGCGTCCGAGGGCGGCGCCGGCCGACGCCAGCATCACGCTTTCGGCGAGGACCTGCCTCACCATGCGACTCTGCGACGCGCCGAGTGCGGCGCGGAGCGCGATTTCGGGACGGCGCGCGGCCGCGTCGGAGAGCAGCATGCTCGCGACGTTGGCGCACGCGATGAGCAGCAACAGGATTGCTGCACCGGATAGAATGACGAAGGCGCGGCGCGCATCGCCGACGAGCGAACGCTGCAACGGCCTAACGGCGTGCCCGGCCGCGAGCTCGCGGAGCGTTCGCTCGTCGTACTTCGCGGTCGGGCCGGTGTTTTGGTGCAAGACCTGGCGCCAGCGGCTCAGCAGCTGTCCGTTTGCCTCGTCGATGGACACGCCGGGGGCCAGGCGGGCGAACGCGACGGACGGCACATAGCCTCGGAACGGCGCGAACGTGGCGATGGTCATCGGCACGGGAAGCGGAATCCACAATTGGCTCTCGTTCGGGAAGTTGAACGACGGCGGCATGATGCCGACGACCGTGTACGCGTTTCCATTCAGCCGAATCGATGTGCCGAGCACGTCGTCGCCGCCTAACGGGCCGCGCCAGAAGGCATCGGACAGAATCACCGCGCGCGGGCCGTGCGGCTTTCCTTCTTCATCGGTGAATTCGCGGCCGCGCTCGGGCGACACGCCGAGCAGTGCAAAGAGATGCGCCGTGACGACGCCGACGTTGACGCGGAGCGGCCGGGGCCCATTCTCCATGTTCAAGCCGCCGGAGGCGTATTCGCCGACGCCGCTGAATAGATCGTGCATTTTCGCGACGTCGGTCAGGTAGAGGTAATGCTGCGTCTCGGCGGATAGCGACGGTGCGGCGGCCGGTTCGAGCGGAACACTGATCAGCCTGAGTGTGACCAACTCGTGCGGGTGCGCGAACGGCAGCGGCCGGATCAGCGCTGCGTCGATGGCGCTGAACACAGCCGTGGTCGCGCCGATGCCGAGCGCGGCGACCAGAATCGTCGCGAGCGCGAAGCCTGGACGGGCGCGAAGGCGGCGGAACGCGAAGCGAATGTCGGCGAAGGCATCGTCGAGCCAGTTGAGGCCCCAGATGTCTCGACTGCGTGCCCGGAGGTTGGTGCGGTTGCCGAAGCGGCGGAGTGCCGTGTCGTGCGCATCGACAGGTGCTGCGCCGCGCTCGACGAGTTTCGCTTCGCGGAGTGCGATGTGCAGGCGCATCTCTTCCTCGAGATCGGCACTGTAGCGCCCGCGAAACACGAGGTACCGCACGCGGCGCATCATCTCGAGGACGTTGGGCCGGTGCATTGCTCAGGCGGGGCTCAGAATGCGTTCGATGGCCAACGACACCCGTCGATACGATGCGACCTCGGCCTCGAGCTGCTTGCGGCCGGCTGCAGTTAGGCGGTAGTAGCGGGCGCGGCGATTTTCGGCCGTCTTGCCCCACTCGCCGCGCAGCCAGCCCTTGATGAGCAGGCGTTGGAGTGCCGGGTAGAGCGACCCTTCTTCGACGCGGAGCACATCGCCGGATCCGGTCTCGATCGCTTCGGCGATCCCGAACCCGTGGAGCTCGTGCCGGGCGGCGAGCGTCTTGAGGATGAGCATGTCGAGCGTGCCGGGGAGGATCTCCTCGCGGGCGTCGGGTGACATGACATAGACTATCTATGTCAAGTGCCGCCGTGTCAAGCGCCTTGGCGTGGGACGCCGCGGGCCGGCGGGAACGCCTCGTGCGCATGGGCGGTTCGTGACTTGCCACACCGGCTAAATTGACGTCGAACCTTTGATCACTCGGGAGAGGTCGCCATGTCGATGCCGCGCCGTCTGACCACCGCCGTTTTCGCGACCGGGATTGGGGCAATGACACTTGCCGCGTCCGCGAGCGCACAACGCTTTTCCGTTAGCAGTCCCGATGTGCACGCGGGGCAGAAGATCGCGGCGACGCACGTGTTCGCGGGCATGGGCTGTACGGGCAGCAATGTTTCTCCGGCGATCGAATGGCATGGGGCGCCGGCGAAGACGAAGAGTTTTGCGGTCACCGTGTACGATCCGGATGCGCCGACGGGGAGTGGATGGTGGCACTGGGTGGTGTACAACATTCCCGCCAACGTGACGAAGCTTCCGGCAGGCGCAGGCGACGAGTCGAAGCACCTGCTGCCCGCGGGCGCGGTGCAGGGCAAGACGGACTTCGGCACTGCCGGGTATGGTGGCCCGTGTCCGCCGGCCGGCGACAAGCCGCACCACTATCACTTCACGGTGTACGCGCTCGATACGGACAAGCTCGACATTCCTTCGAGCGCGACAGCGGCATACGTGGGGTTCAACCTGCACGCCCACACGTTGGCAAAGGCGGAATTGGTCGCGCTCTACGGCCGATAGGCCGGCCGTACCCGAGCTCGTCTCGCCTAACGGTTCAGACGGAATCGACGACGGCAGCGAAGCGGTCGAGCGCCTTGGGGAACGAGCGTCGTCCGAAGCCGACGCGGACGGCGCGACTCGCCTCGTCGAACACGGTGCCGGGCAGCAGGAGCACGCCGGCGCGTTCGAGCACCATGTCGCAGTATCCTTCGACATCGGTGACGCGCGCCGGCTCCACGAAGGCCACCGGACCGGCGCGCGGCGGAACCCACGAAAACTGCGTGAGGCGCGCATTCAGGAAGGAGCGGAGCAGCTCCAGATTGCCGCGGATGATTCCGACGTTTCGGCTCAGGACCTCGGCGCGATGGGCAAGGGCGATGGTGGCGAGGTATTCGCTTGGCGCGCTGCTGCAGATGGTCGTGTAGTCCTTGACCTGGCAGACGCGTCGCGCGAGGGCGGGGGAGTGCGTGGCCAACCAGCCGATGCGGAGACCGGCCAGACCGTAGGCCTTCGACATTACGCCTAACGACACGCCGTGCTCGTATGCATCGACGACGGTCGGCAGCCGGTCGCGATCATCGTACTCGAGGCCGCGGTACACCTCGTCGGAGAAGAGCACGATCTCGTGGTCGCGTGCGATGGAGACGATTGCATCGAGCGTCGCAGCCGGCGGCAGCCAGCCCGTCGGACTGTGCGGAACGTTGATGACGATGGCGCGCGTGCTCGGGCGAATCGCGTGGCGGAGGTCATCGGGGTCGAGCGCCCAGCCCCGCGCCGCCGAGGTCGCCCACGGTGTGACGTCGCAGCCTAACGAGCGGGGAATCTCGGCGAGCGATTGGTAGGCGGGATGGTGGACAATGACGTGGTCCCCGCGCTCGAGCACCGCGTTCATGAACGTGAACACGGCTTCTTCCGCCCCGGCGTGGACGATGACCTCTTCGGGCTGCACCTGTCCGTACAGCGATGCGATTTGCGCGCGAAGGTCTGGATGTCCGGTGGTAGGCGTGTAGCCGAGCGAGAGGGCGAGGAGGCGGTCGGCTGCGTTCGGGTCGAGGGCCGTGAGCTCGGCGACTGTCCATGTTTCGCAATCGGACGCGGACATCATGTAGGGCGCGGCGAATTCGCGCGTGTCGTAGTAGCGCTCGAGGCGGAACGGTCGGAGTTGCATTGGGCGAAACGATGGCGTGGTGAGGCGGCGCGGTTCAGCCCCGAAGCGCTTGCATGAATTGCCGCGCGCGCTCGCGTGCGGGGCCGGGCGACTTGGGTCCGGGCTGGCCGTGCACCTGCTCGACGTCGAGCGCCACGAACGTGGGCCCGGGCACTGCGATGATCCGCCTAACGGCGCTCTGCCATTCGTGGAGCGATCCATACGCGTGGACCGACTCGAACCCGGCCGCGCGTGCGAGCGCCGGATAGTCGACGACGCCGGCGCCCGGAACCGGCTGTGATCCCGTCACCTCGTAGGTGCCGTTCACGAACACGATGAGGACGAGATTCGCCGGACGCGCGTTCGCGATCGACACGAGGGCGCCGAGGTTCATCAGCATCGAGCCATCGCCATTGCAGACGATGACGCGGCGGGTCGGTTGGGCGAGGGCAAGGCCCAAGCCCAACGGAGGCGCGCTGCCCATGGCGGACGGCACGAGCACCAGATCCAACGGCTGTTGCGGCAAGAGCATCCAGTCGCGGGCGGGCGTCATCGTCGTGATGACGATGTCGCGGGGATCGCGCGCCGCATGCACGGCCGCGAGCGCATCTTTGGCCGGCATGTGTGTGCGCGGCGCCGTGGGTGTCGTGGTCGGAGACGTCATGCTTTGCCTTCGGCGAGGAGGATGGCGCCGGGTTTACCGGCATCTCGGCAGGCGACGAAGTGTGGGCGGATGTCGTCGAATTGCGACGGCCTGGTGACTAACCGGTAGTCGATCTTCCACGCATCGAGGGTGGGTTCGGTGAACACGAGGCACGTGTCGCCGGGCAGCGTGTCCTGATTGAGATAGCTGCGGTAGCCGATGATCGCGAACAGCGGCAGTCCGAAGTCATGGAGCGCGTTGCGGATTGCGTCGCCGGATTCGAGCAGGCCGGTGCACTGGATGAGCACGAGTGGGGTGGCGCCGCCTAACTGGAGGCCGGCGGCGACCTGCCACGCTTCACCTTCGCGGCAGACGCGAACGAGGCGTGGTGTGCCGCGCTCTTCGATGGCCGTTTGCCATCGGCCGATGGTGCTGTCGGGCACGGTGACGACGTGGGTGACGCCGAGCTGCTCGAGCAGGGTACGGATTTTTTCGCTTGAGAACATCGCCACAACGGTGGGTGGTTGTTTGCGAAGAACGTAGGACCACTGATAGGATACTCGCGGACCACTTCCCGCAGCGAGCTCGGCAAGGGGCAGAGGCAATTCATGGCCTTGGGAAAGCATCAAACGTCGCGACCCTTTCAGCTAGTTCCGCTGGAAACCCGGGCCGAGCATCGTAGCGGGAGCGTGTTCGCGGGTGACAGAGGTGCTGACCGGACGGCCATCGCCGAAAAGCGACTCGTACGCAGTGGGCCTCTCCTCCTCCTGGAGTGTGGCCCCGTCGATCGCAAACGTTAAAGCGTAAGTCCGCCTGGCTTCGGTTTCGGGGAATGGCACCCCACACGCTGTCAATCACGCGGTTGCCGGCGCAGCCGAGGAGCCCGTGTGCGACGCGGTGTCGATGAGCGCCGCCGCGAGCGTCGAGCGGAACCGTGCGCCTAACCGCTTGGTCACGCCGTCGGCGAGCACGCCCACGAACGAGCCAACCGCGCGGAAGCCCGTGGCACCAATGGTGCCTACGTTAGACTGATCGGCAGCTCCCGCACCCGCTTCTTCGTCAGCGCGAACACCGCATTCGCTACTGCGGGCGCAATCGGCGGCGTCCCCGGCTCGCCAATCCCGCCAGGATGCTCGCTGCTCTCCACGATGTGCACGTCGATCTTCGGCGCCTCTCTCATTCGCATCACGGGATAATCGGCAAAGCTGCTCTGCTGCACGCGACCATCCTTGATCGTGATCTCGCCCATGAGCGCCGCCGAGAGCCCGTAGATGATCGCGCTCTCCATCTGCGACTCGACGATGGCGGGATTCACCACGATCCCGCAGTCCACCGCGCACGTCACCCGATGCACGCGCACCTTCTGCGCCTCGACGCTCACCTCGGCCACCTGCACCACGATCGTGTTGCCGAAGCCGTCGAGCAGCGCAATGCCGCGGGCGCGTCCGTTAGGCAGCGGTGTGCCCCAGCCGGATTTCTCCGCCGCCAGATTCAGTACCGCAAGCCGCCGCGGTGAGCCGGCGAGCAGGCGACGCCGGAGCTCCACGGGATCCTTGCCGCCGGCCGCCGCCAACTCATCGAGGAAGCTCTCAACCACGAAGTCCGTGCTCGAATGCCCAACGGAACGCCACCACCACACGGGCACGGGCGTCTCGGGAATGCCGTACTCGACGTGCATGTTCGGGATCGCGTACGGGAAATCGTCGCCGGTCCCCGACACGGCGTCGCCATCGATGCCCTTATCCACCGCCTGCTTGCCGTACTGCGCGAGGATCGACGGCGCCACGAACTTGTGCTCCCACGCAACCGGCCATCCATTCGCATCGAGCTTGGCACTCAACCGGTGCAGCGCGGCCGGCCGATAACCATCGTGCTGGATGTCGTCGGGCCGGTCGTAAATCACCTTCACCGGCGCGCCGGCAGCCTTCGATGCTTCCACCGCGTCGGTCACGAAGTCGGTCTTGGACCGCCGGCCGAAGCCGCCGCCTAAAAACGTGGTGTGGATCTCAATCTGGTCCTTCGACAAGCCGGTGATCTGCGCGGCCGCGTCCAACGCACCGGTCTGATTCTGCGTGGGCACCCAGACGTCGCACCCGTCCGCCCGCACGTGTGCCGAGCAGTTCATCGGCTCCATCGTCGCGTGCGCCAGATACGGCAGGCGATACTCGGCCGCCACGGTCTTGGCGGGGTCGGCGCTGGCGACACTGCCGCTGTCGCGCGCGACGGCCAAGGGCTGCGCAAGCCGGTCCTCGAAGATCTTCCAGATGCCGGCCGAGTCGAGCGTTGCGTTAGGCCCGAGGTCCCAATCGACGGCAAGCGCGTCGCGGCCCTTTTACGCGGGCCAGTACCCATCGGCGAGCACGGCGATGCCGCTCGAGATCTGCACCACCTGCCTAACGCCCGGCACGGCCCTCGCCGTGGCGTCGTCGACGTGCGCCACCTTCCCGCCGAATACCGGGCAGCGCTTGACCAACGCGACCAGCATGCCCTGCCGGTGCGTGTCGATGCCGAAATCCGCCGTGCCGCGGGTCTTGGCCGGTGTGTCGACACGCTTGGTACGCGTGCCGACGATGCGAAATTCCGAGGCTTGCTTGAGCTTCGGTTGGG
>DAHUXU010000465.1 GCA_027307005.1 Gemmatimonadota bacterium | reverse complement strand
CTTTGGCGGGAAGCGGCGCGCGCGCCGGAAGGGGCGCGTCGATCGAATCGCGCAACGAAACAGGAACGCGCGCCGCGTCAGCGCGCGGTGCCGCGCCTGCGGCCGCTACGAGTGCGACTCCTGCACCGACGACTCGAACGGCGCGCGCGTAGCGATGCGCGCCTGTATGTGCACGGACCATCGGCGCCTCCCCGGCAACCAGACTGACGGCTACGACGGGGCCGTCTCTTGGCTTTGCGCGTCGGCTCTTCGCAGCCGACTTGCCCTTGGCAAGGAGCCCCCGTCACGACGGGGGAGGAACTTCCCATAACCTTAGGGGGGACGCACTTCGCGGGAACCCGCAACCCGTGTCTACAAGCCAACTTGACTGACCAAACGGTCAATAAATGTACACGGGCGTTCCGACCGGAACGATGCCGTACAGGTAATCGATGTCTTCATTGCGCAAGCGCACACACCCGTGGCTCGTCGCTTCGCCGACAGACTTGGGCTCATCGGTGCCGTGCAGGGCGTAGCCGTCGCCAAGGTCCAGCCGATGGCCGCCTAACGTGCCGCGGTATTTACGCTGATTCGTTCCGTAAGGCGGCACGATGATGTTCTTGCCGTCGACGATTTCGCGGCCCTCGCCGGATTCGTACGGCACTTCGTGTCCGTCCGGATATTTCTTCACGACGTCGTTGCCGTCCACGGTGATCACCGCGCCGTCGGCCGCCGGCACCTTCTGCCCGCGCTTGAGCATCACGACGCCGAGCTTTCGCTTCTCGGCGATCTCGAGAAAGTGCCAATCGGGCGGCACCCACACCGGGCCCACATCCTTGCTCTGCACCGTGAGGCGGCCGCGCGGCGTGTCGAACTTGTATTCGTCGCGCCCGTCCTGCTTCACCAGCGTCTTGCCGCTGCCCACGGCGACGCGCGTCGTGTAGAACACGCTGTCGCCTAACTTGTACCAGAGCCGGCGGTCGGAGATGCTGACCACGATGTATGGCTTGTCCGCATCCGGGCCGGGACTCGCCTCCGCCATCGCCCGGCGCAGCGAGTCGGCCGTCACGCCGGCATCGCGCCGCACCTGGTCGAGCAGATCCCAGTTGCGGTTGAACACGATCCGGCTGATGTCACGCCGGTACCGCACCTGCAGCGTCGAATACAGCAACACGCCGGACGCCGCCACGACCGCCAACGCGATGCCGCCCAGCACGTACGCACCGCGTGGAATCGAGCGAAACGGATTCATCGCCCGATCCTCGCGGCGCCCAACACGCCCTCAGTAGAAATAGACCACCATCCCTTTGGTTACGTTAGGCACGATCGCCTCCAGGTCCTCCGATCGCGCACGCACGCTGCCGGGCATCGTGTACGACGAATCGTTGAGGGGCCCGTTGGTCGGCAGCGAGTAGATCACCGTGCCGCCGTCCAGCACGATCGCCACGGGGCCCAACGCTTTCGTCAGCGTCCGCCGCGCCGCCGGCGGCGACGTGAGCCCGCGATCCGTATACACCCACTCCGGCACCTGCCAGGAATCGCTGTCGCTCAGCACCGCCTGCACTGCGCGTGCGCCGCGCGGGATCGCCAGATGCACCGTGTCCGGCGCCGTCCCGATCCGGCGCTCGGGTCCCATGCGGACTGGAATCGATCGCAGCAGCGCGCCCTGGCGTTCCAGATACATGCGGCCGCTGTCCACCGACACCGCGAGATGAATCTCTTTCCCCCAGCGCGCCTGCCGGCGGATCAACTCCATCTCCATTTTCAGCCGCTTCGACCGCGAGCTCAGAATCGCATCGGCGCGCTGCCGCTCGAACTCGTCCATTCCCGCGCGAAGCCGCTGCGTTTCGGCTTCATATCGACCGCGCTTGTACAGCAGCCAGCCATCCAACGCGCAGCAGGCAATGATGAGCAGCACGATCGCCGACAACAGAGCGCGATGGTTGCGACGGAATCCGGAAAACGTCGGCCTGGCCGGCGGCGGCGGCTCGCTCGGGACGAGCCGCCGCACCGATGGGTCGTTCGGAGGCTGATGCGAAGTCACCTGGCTGTAATGCTGAGTACGTCGAGCAACGGTACACCTGAAGGTTCACTGCGTCCCGATCTGACCCGCGCCGTTACCGTGATCGCTGCGAGAGGATCGATACGCTTGGCCTGATCGACCAGCGACGGCGGCAAAGCCAGGTATAGCAAGGAATTCTCCTGACCGGGTCCGCGCGCCAAAATGTATGGCTCGTCCGGAGCCATTCCTTTTCGTAATGGGTCCGCCGTCTCGACGGCGATCTTCTGGACCACCCACCGCACCACCTGTCCCCGATACCGATCGGGCTGCGCGCGGAGGTCCGCCGCGCTGATCATCGTCAACACTGTGCTGTCGGATGGACCGAGGTCCTGCGCCCGAACCCATCCTTCTACCTGCACGCGGACCCACCCCCGATCGCGCGCCACAGCGGTTACTCGCGCGCTCGAGTCGATGGTGCCGAGGCTCCCCGCGCCCGGCGCCATGTACAACGTGGTGCGTCGCTCGAGCGCCAACGCCGTGACCGCCTGCGTCGCGCTGTCCGGAGCAACATCTCCCTCCGCGACGGCCGTACTGTCACCGGCGGACGGGCTGGCTGGCGCGGGATGACGCGCCACGGTGGTGCTAGCCACAGATTTCCGCGGCGTCACCTTCTTCGAGGGAGCTGCCTTTCGTGCGGCCACCTGCGGCGCGCTCGAATGCAGCGAGCTCGTGACCAGCCACCCCGTGCGACGCACTCGAATCCAGTCGCCGCGTGTGCTCACCTTGGTGAGACCGGTTCCGTCGGCGACGAGCGCCAACACGCGACCGGACTTCGAAGGCGTCGCCCGCAAGAGAGCGCCGCCGTCGGCTTTGACCGAGATCGAGTAGCTCCCGCGATGCCCGCCAACCACGCTTCGGTGTAGATATCCCTCGAGCGTCACCTTGGACCATCCGCGCTGCGATGCGGTCGGCGCCACCGTCGCGCCGCTTCTCACTTCAGCGACGGCGCTTCCTTTCGGCGCATCGCGCAGCGCGGTGTGCGAAGTCACGGTCGATTGCGCAGCAAGACACGCCGGAGTGAGCAGCATGCCGGCGATCCAAGTCGACCACATCGCTGGATGGGGAGTGTGAGTGCGCATACATTTTGGGCGGCGCACGGCGCGTCGCAGTCTACCTTTAGGATTTAACACGGCAAAGATGGCAACTCAGGGGGCGAAAAAGCGGCCGGTAGTGCTGATCGTGCTCGACGGCTGGGGTTATCGTGCCGAACGCGAAGGGAATGCTATCGCCATGGCCCGCACTCCCACCTGGGACGCTCTCTGGAAAGGGCATCCGCGGACGCTGCTCGAAGCCTCGGGTTTGGCCGTGGGACTGCCGCGCGGTCAGATGGGCAACAGCGAGGTTGGGCATCTCAACTTGGGTGCGGGACGTGTCGTCCCGCAAGACATCGTTCGGATCGATGCCGCTATCGAGAGCGGCGATTTTTTTCGCAACGAGGTCTTCGTGGACCTCTGTCGCGAGACCAAGAAGCGATCCGCCACCCAGCACCTCGTTGGGCTGATCGGCAACGGCGGCGTCCACGCCGTCGACAGGCATCTCTTCGCACTCCTCAACCTCGCGTCCAGGCTCGAGATGCCACGGGTGGCCATCCACGCGCTGCTCGACGGCCGCGACACCTTGCCCCGCTCCGCGCTCCGCTACATGGAGGAGACGCTCACGCACGCGTCGGGTAAAGCGGTCGTCGCGTCGTTGGGCGGACGGTACTACGGCATGGACCGGGACAAACGCTGGGATCGCACCAAGCTCTGGTACGATGCCATGGCGCTTGGGCGCGGGCCGCAAGCCGAGGACCCGATTGCCGCCATCCGGGCCGCGTACAACCGGGGCGAGAGCGATGAGTTCATCAAACCGGTTGTGATCGCGCAGGACGGTACGCCGGTGGCGCCGATGCGCGACGGCGACGGCGTCATTTTCTTCAATTATCGGGCGGACCGCATGCGCCAACTCGTGCGCGCCGTGACGAGCGACGAGTTCGACGGGTTCGAGATCGAGAAGCGTCCCGGGGTACGCGCCGCATCGATGACGATGTACGACGAGACCTTCACGATTCCCGTCGCGTTTCCGCCGCTGGTGCTGTCCCAGATCGTCGCCGAAGTGCTCTCGGAGCACGGACGCACACAATTCCGGACGGCGGAAACCGAGAAATACGCGCACGTGACGTATTTCTTCAACGGCGGCTTCGAGTCGCCGTATCGAGGCGAGATCCGCGAGCTCGTGCCGAGTCAGAAGGTCGCGACGTACGATCTCGCGCCCGAGATGAGCGCGAATCCGGTGACCGATGTGCTGTGCCGCGCGATCCGCTCGTGCGAGCACGATTTCATTCTGTGCAACTACGCCAACGGCGACATGGTTGGCCACACGGGCATGATTCCGGCGGCGATCACCGCCGTGGAGACCGTCGACGCGTGCCTCGGCCGCGTCCTGACCGTGGCCGATGACGTCGGGGCGCGGCTGATCGTGACCGCGGACCACGGCAACTGCGAACTGATGATCGACCCCG
>DAHUXU010000457.1 GCA_027307005.1 Gemmatimonadota bacterium | reverse complement strand
CGGCCACGAAGGACAGGCGCACGCGCAGGGTATCGCCGGTGGGTGCGGGAATCACGGCGGCGACGTCGCGCCAGGCGATCGGCCCTGCATCGGGAACATCGACGACTTCTTGCCATTCGCCTCCCCGCCTAACTGATACGTGCAGCCCCATCCGGGATCCATACCACCGGCCGAGCGCCACCATGTCGGCGATCGTATTGAGGTCGCGTCCCTCGAAATCCACCGCGCGCGCGCCTTGCGGCCGCAGCATCTCGTCGTACAGCAGCACGGTATTCAGGAGGCTGTTGCGAAGATGGAACAGGAGGGCGACGCTGTCCCTCCCGGGCGGAAGAGGAACGGCCAGGTCGATCCAGTCATCGAAGTCCGTCGCCGTGACTGCGCCGATCGTTTTCGGATCCGACTCAAAGACGAACGAATCGTCGTCGGCCAGCACGTTGCGCACGTCGTTGCCGGCACGATCGACGGCGCGCGCCAGCGGTACGATCGCGCCAACGGCCAGGGGGCGCTCCCCAGCATCCGGCAGGACGAATTCGTCCTTCGCGTGCGTCACACCCAGGAGCTCGAGCTGGTTGATGTAGTGCGTTTCGAGCGCTTCGTTGCGCACGTCGAGAGACAACGTGCCGGCGCGATCAGGTTGCGCGCGCAGGCGGTGGACATCACGCCGCTCGACGAGCGGCGAGATGCTGTACGAGAACCCCTCGGCCTCGAGCGCCGGCACACCGGCGCTGTCCGAGTAAATCGTTGGGCATGAACCGAAGATCGCCTTGAGCAGCGCGCCCGATGCCGCCAGGGTGCCGACGACGGCGAGGGTCGTCACGACCGCTGTCTTCCCGCCCTCGACGTAGTCGGTGTAGCTCTCCATCGCCGCGACGCTGTCGAGCGGGATGGCGAAGATGTCGCTGCCGCTGGAGGCCAGCGATTCCGTTAGGCCGTAGCGGTGGCCTGCACCGCGGACGGTGTCGCTGTCGATGCGAATCCCGTGCGCGAACACGACGGTCGCACCGTCCTGCAGGTGGAGCTTCACTGCACTCAGCACCGTCGTGCCGCTCGTGTGTGCAACCGGAGCGATTTTCACGCCGCGGAAGATGCACGCCGTTGCCGCAGCGATGATCGCGATCGCGAACACGGCGCGGCAGATGATGAACAGCCGGATGCGCATTGGCCCTCCTGAGATGCGCCGTTGGGCGCGTATGGTGCGAAAGGTCGCGGTCGCCGCCGTGCGGCTCCATACGTCGAATGACGTAGGCCGCCGCAGCCGATGACGGTGCGAGCAGGGGCGCCGAGGATCGCTGAGCGGCTGCGTTCGCCTTCGCGTCATGCACCGGGGCTTGACCTCTCGCGCCAGCGGGCACATGTATGTGTTTCCGGGCACTCCCGGCGCATGGACGCGCCGGCGCGGTCGAGGTCGACATTGTCATCGCTCGAGCACCTGCCGTCTGTCTGGCCTCTCGTTGGGCGAGAGGCCGAGCTGGAGCTCATCCAGCGGACGTTGGACTACGCAGCGGCGGGATCGGGCAACGCCCTCCTGCTGCGTGGCGAATCCGGCGTTGGGAAGACGCGCCTCGCGCAGCTCGCCATGCGTCACGCTGCCGCCGACGGCTGGACGGTCGCGAGCGGGAGCGCGTATCCGGTCGAAACCGGCGTGCCCTACGCACTGTTCGCGGACGCGATGGTGCCGGTGCTGAGAGATCTCGCCGCCACCACGGTCACGCTGCTTTCCCGGGGAGCGACGTCGCACCTCGCCCACGTGTTCCCGGCGCTCGTTGGGCCGGAAGCGCCCGACGATCGACAGGTCAGCTCTCCCGAGTTCAAGGGACGCGTCCTGTGGACGGTCGCCCAGCTGCTCACGGGACTGAGCGCGCGCACGCCGCTCCTGCTCGTGCTGGAGAATCTCCAGTGGGCCGATCCCTCGTCGCTCGAGTTGCTGCATTTCATTGCGCGCCAGGTGCGCCAGGCGCGGTTCGCGATCGTCGCGACCGTGAACGACTCGGACGCAGAGTCACAGGTGTCGCTGAACGCGACGATGCGCTCGTTGGTCGAGATGGGCGTCGCGGCCAGCCGGCAAGTCGCGCCGCTCGAGCGCGCCGAGGTCGAGGAGCTCCTGTGTCACGTGTTCGGCGAAGGCGCCGTGCCCAAGGATGCGATGGCGCTGTTATTCGGGTGGACGCGCGGCAATCCATTCTTTCTGGAGCAGACGCTCAAGTCGCTCGTCGCGACCGGGCGCCTAACGTATCGCGACGGCACGTGGGTCGGCTGGGATCTCGAGGGATTGAAGCTTCCGCGCAGCATCCGCGATGCGCTCGAAATGCGTTTGGGTCTCCTGGGTCCGGACGCGCGCCGGGTAGCCGATTGCGCCGCGGTGATCGGGACTCGCCTTACCGCAGACATCCTGTGCGCCGCCACCGGAATGGACAGCGGCTCGCTCTTCGCCGCGCTCGACGAGTTGTGCCGGCGCAATGTCCTCTCGGGACAGCTCTTCGGTGAACGCGTCGAGTACGACTTCACGCATCCCATGGTGCGTGCGACGTTGTACGAGGGCCTGGGGATCGGCCGTCGCTCCATCTTGCACGCGCAGGTCGCCGAAGCGTTGGAGAGCACGTTGGGTAGGCATGCTGTGGAGCACGCGGGCGAGCTCGCGTTTCATTCGGTGCACGCGAGCGTCGGCACGCTCACGCCGAAGGCGGTGCACTATCTGATCCTGGCGGGCGAATCGGCGCTCGAGAAGCACGCCGACCGTGAGGCGGCGCGGTATCTGGGTGCGGCGCTCGAGCATTGCGACCGTCGCGCGCCGTCGGAGTCGAACGCATCGGTGCCGATCATGGATCTCGTGGCGGGGCTCGCGCTCGCGAATCAGCGCCTCGGCAATCACGACGCGGCGCAGGCGCTGTGGGAGCGCGCGCGCGCGGGCGCCCTAGCGGCCGGTGATCTTGCGCTCGTCGCAAAGATCGAGCGGCGCCGCGGCCTCTCGTGCTATTGGCAGGGCAAGCCTGCGGACGGGCTGCGCCACAGCGAGGAGGGATTGAGCGCGGCAATCGCGGCCGGCGAGCGCGGTCTGATCGCGGAACTCCGGATCGTGCTCGGTGCGTGTCTGGTGGAGCTTGGTCGACCGGCCGATGCGCGCGCCGCTTTGCTCGCCGCGCTGGCGGACGCGGAGGACATCGGCGACGTCGGGCTCCAGGCGCGCGTGCATCGCGCCCTGCTGCTGACGTCGGTGGTCACGTGCTCCGCGCCCGAAGCGCGCGACCACGCGGCGCGCACACTGGAGCTCGCCCAACGATCGGGACAACCCGACATCGCGTGGACGGCGCACTGGGCGCTGGCCGTGCTCGCCGGCCTAACTGGAAACGTGCCCGAGCTCGAGACGCGGCTGCGTGAAGCCGAACGCATCGCGGAGGAGTTGCGGTCGCCAGCCTTGCGGCTCTCGACCTCCGAAGTGGCCATCGAGTATCTCGCCGGGTGCGGCGATTGGGCCGCCGCACTCGCACGCGCCGAACAGAGCATTTCGCTCGCACGGACGCTCCACAACGACACCATTCTCGCGCGCCTGCTGGTGTGGACGGCGGTGATCTACGGCGGGCGCGGCGACCTGGCGCGCGCCAAGCGGTACCTCGACGAAGCGGCCGACGTCTCGGGCGTGAATCGCCGCGACGCCGGACGCGATGTGAACAGCGCGCTGCGCGTGCAGATGGGCCTGGCCATGTATCACAATGCGTTAGGCGACTACGATGAGGCCATCCGCATCAGTCGCGCCGGGCTTGCTCTTGCCGAACAGTCGGGCCAGGCGATCTGGGCGATCTATCGCCTGTGGCCTGCCCTCATCGAGGCGCATCTGTGGAAGCGAGAGTTCGGTGAAGCGGAAAGTCTGAGCCTAGAGTTGCGCCAGGCGTCGAAGCGCATCGGTCATCGCCTCGGTCTCGTCTGGGCCGAGGTCGGCGAGTCGCTCGCACGAATGCTCCGCGGCACGACGCCGGCGCTGCTCGAGCGCGTCGTGCGGGCGACCGACGCGCTGGAGCGCGTGCCGTTCGTGTTCGATGCCGCGCGTCTGCAGCGCGAGATCGCGCGGCGGCACGTCGAACTGGGCGATCGGGACGCGGCCGTTCGCGTGCTCGAGCGCGCGTGTGCGACGTTCGAGAAGTTGGGCGCGGCGATCGAGCTCGTCGGCGCCCGCGAACAACTGCACGCGCTCGGCGTGCGATCCCGCTTGCAGCGGAGCGCTCCGCACATCGCGCGTGCGGGACGAGGCGCGCTCACCGAACGGATGATCGAGGTCGCACGCGTCGCCGCCACCGGCAAGACCAACAAGGAGATCGGACATCTGCTCGGCATATCCGACCGCACGGTGAGCACCACGTTGTCGGAAGCCTACAAGCGCCTCAAGCTCAAGAACCGCGGACAGCTCGCCGAGTGGGTGCGCCGCGGCAACTTGCTGGATCGCCGGCGGCGCTCCCCAGCGGCGCCGAAGCCGGCGAGAACGCGGCCCGCCGGCTCCGCGCCCCGCCGGCGATAAGCCTAACGGAAGCTCAGAGCGACGTACATCACGAACGCCATCGCACCCGTCGCCAGCACGACGCGGTGAGGTATCGTGGCGTCCAACAGCAAACTCCACACGACCAGCGGCCCCACGACAGCCGCGCAAGCCAGGCGCACCAGCACGGGCGCGGCGGCCAAATGCGCCGAGAGCAGCGCCAGGCCGATCTCGATGAGCGCCGCGGCGCTGAATCCGAGCGCGACAAAGCCCCAATCTCGGTATGAAGAAGTGAGGGCGGGAATCACTGGCACCTCCGGTTCTGGCCGACGGCAAGTCCAGAGCATCGTGCTCGGGCTTCACCGTGGCGCTTGGGCCACGCGCGCTGCCTTACCGCTCGCGTACACGGAATCGCCGAGGGGCAGGACGGCGGCCACCACGGCATCGGGACGCTCCTCGTGCACGTACACGCCCGAGCCGAACACACTGTCGGCGCGAAAATCCGCGAGCCGCGACGCAAGAACTGCGACCTCGTCCGAGCCGATCCCGCCATGGCGATTCGAAGCGCCGATCAGGAGGCGCACCGGCTGCGCGATGCGAGACAAGTTGTCGCGCAGCGGCTCGGCAACACGCGCGCGCTGCATGGCCTGCATGACGCGGATCGACGCGCCGAGATCGGCGATGATCGGCCGGGAATAGGCGTCGGCGACCTCTCTCGTGACCCACGACGGATCCGCCGATGCCTCCGCGAGCGCATGGCGGACTTTGTTTTTCACGATGCCGCTCGCGCCGAAAAATCGGAGGAGCGGCGCGAGCTTCATCGCGGCCGAGACGCCTTCGGTGTAGGAGCGGTCGACGGGTCCTCCGTCGAGCAGCAGCACGGCGACGACGCGCTCGGGGCGTCGGTACGCGAGGCGCAGGGCGACGGCCGCGCCACAGTTCGATCCGACGACGATCGCCGGGCCCACTTTCAGCGAGTCGAGGACGACACCCACGCGATCGGCCTGCGCATCCAGCGAGTAGTCGCCGCCGGCCGGATGCGAGGAGGTCCCCACGCCTAACGGTTCGATCACGTACGTCGGGTGGCCCCGGGCGGCGAGCAGCGGCAGGACGCGCCGGTAGCCGAATGACGCGCCGATGATCCCGGGCAAGAGGATGACGGGACGACCGGCCCGCACGTCCGCCGACTCCGGCGCCGGCAGCGCGCAGGTGACGGTGAGCGTGTCCTGCGGCGTCACGGGGATGTGCCGTTGGGCGAACACGGAGTCCGCGACCACGGCGAGCAGGAGCATGGTAATCATGGGGTGATCCCTCTCGGAGACGGCGAGCAGATGGCGGGACCGGCGACGGAAGCAGAGGCCGGCGCGGGAATGGAGGCGCGATCTCGCGCGAACACCAGCCGCCGGCCCAGGATCACGCCCAACACGATGGTTGGGAGATCCTGCGCCAGGTGGATGAGCATCCCCACGCCTAACGCTGCATCCATCGGCGCGCCTAACGAGTGAGCGGCGGTGGCGTAGGCGAGCTCGAAGACGCCGATGTTGCCCGGCGTCATGCGGGCGACGAGGCCCACGTTCACGGCGAGCAGCGCGACGAGGCTTCCCGTGATGCCCAACGGCAGGTGCGCCGCCCGGGCCACGAGATGGTACGACACGAGCTGGCACGTCCAATCCAGCAGTGTGAGCGGCACCGCCACCAGCAAGCGCCGCGGAGTGATGATGCGCCGCGCGATGCCGGCGATGCGGCACGCTTGGACCCGGCACACACGCATGAACCGCGGCGCCCTGCCGCCGCGGCGGGCAGCCGCGGAACGCGTCCGGCCTCGGGACGTCCGTGTCAGCCAGGCCGCCGCAGCGATGAGTGCCGCGGCGACCAGCGCCGCCGACCCCGCCGCGACACGCAACGGCGTGATGACTAACGCGACGCACAGCACCGCAACGAACCCGGCCGTGTTCAACAGCCGCTCGAGCGCAACGGTCGTGAGCACCGCGTACGTGCGCAATCCGGTCGCGCGCGTCATGATCATCACGCGGCCCGCCTCGCCGACGCTGCCCATGAACAGACCGTTGAGCGTCGCGCCGACGAACGTCGCCCGCGCTACGATGCGATACCGCCCCGCTCCGAGGGCGCGCAGACAGACAAACCACGCGCCGGCCTTGGAGAGGAGCGACATCAGGTGGAATGCCGTGGCAAGGCCGAGGACGAGCAGCGAGGCATGCCGAATCACAGCCAGCGTGCCGCGCCAATTCACATGACGGACGTACCAGCCGACGGCCAGGCCGAGCAGCACAGCCGCGGCGACGATCGCCAGCGGGCGGCGGTATCGCGCGAGGGCCGATCTCATGTCATCATCCCATCGTGGAAACGCTGCCGTTGCGCCGCGCTCTGGTCACCGGAGCGACCGGGATGCTCGGGTCGTACGTCGTCCAATGCCTGGCGGGCGCCGGCTGCAGCGTGCGCGCCCTGGTGCGCGACGAGACGCGTGCGGCGTGGTTGCGTCCGTTGGGCGCCGAGTTGGCGCAGGGCGACATCGCGAACGCGCAGGTGCTGCGCGACGCGGCGGCTGGATGCGATGCGGTGTTCCATGCCGCGGCAGCGATCGGCCCCGAGGCAGATTGGGACACGTTCCGCGCCGCCAACGTCGACGGCACGCAGCACGTCATCGACGCGTGCGCCGCGAACGGCGCGCGACTGCTCTACGTCAGCAGCACGGCGGTGTACGGAGATTCGCGCTACGAACGCGCGCCCCTCGACGAGACGGCGGCGCTGCCCGCTCTGCCGCAGCACGACGCATACGGCCGATCGAAGCAGGAAGCCGAGCGCGTCGTGATGCGCGCCCACGCCGACGGTGTCGTGCCGGCGGCTATCGTTAGGCCGCCGCCGATGTACGGCGACCGGGACCGCCAGTTCGTTCCGCGGGTCGCGGTCGTGTTGACGCGCGGCTTCTTCCCGTTGATCGGCGGCGGGACGACGCGGCTTCCGCTGGTGCACGCCCGCAACGTCGCCGAAGGCGCGATCCTGGCGGCCACGAATCCGCAAGCCGATGGCCGGACCTACAACCTCACGTGCGACTACCCGCTCACCGTCGCGGATCTGGTGCGGTTCGCGGCCCGCGGGCTCGAGCGGCGCGTGTTCGCGCCATCGATTCCGATCGGAGCCGGCCGCGTGCTGTTCGGCGCGCTCGAGGTGGCGCTCGTCGCCGTGGGTCGGCGCGATCTGTCCCGGCACGCCGGCGGTACGCTCGATCTGCTGACGAAGAACAATCCGTTCGTCGAGGATCGCGCGCGGCGCGAGCTGCAGTGGCAACCAACGGTCACGCCCGATGCCGGCGTCGCCGACGCGTTCCGGTGGTGGAAGGCGCATCATCGGAGCACGAATGCGACGAGGTAGTCGCCGAGTCGCGTGCGCATGAGGTGGTGGCCGCCGGCGGCGATGACGACGTACTGCCGTCCGCCGGGGCGTGCGCGATACGTCATCGGTGATGCCTGCGCCGACGCGGGCAGCGCGGCGGCCCACAGCTGGCGGCCGGTCTCCACGTCGTAGGCGCGCAGGTCGTGGTCCATCGCGGCGGCGATGAAGACCACGCCGCCGGCCGTGACCAACGGCCCGCCTAACGACGGGGATCCCCACGCCGCCGGCGCCGGCAGGTGCGCGTAATCGCTCATGGTGCCGATCGGCACCTGCCATCGAATGGTTCCGGCGCCGGGGTCGATCGCGACCAGCGTTCCCCACGGCGGCGGACTGCACGGCAAGCCGAGCGGCGACCGCAGCAGCTCGCGGCGACTGCCGTACGGCGCCCCGATGTCCGGCGCGACGTCGGCGTCCTGTCCGCTGCTCCGTTGGGCATCGCCGGGCGGCAGGAGCGTCACGACTGTTGCCACCCGGATGGTGTTCATCACCACGAGGCCATGAAGCGAGTCGACCGCGACGCCGCCCCAGTTCACTCCGCCCAGGAATCCGGGATTCACCACCGAGCCGCGCACGCTCGGCGGCGTGAAGATGCCCTGGGAACGGAGCGAGCGAATGCGTTCGGCGCACGCACGCCGGTCGATCGGCGTGAGGCCCCACGCGTCCTCGGGCCTGAGACCCTGGGGCGTCACGGGAGGTGGGAACATCGGGAACGGCTGCGTCGGCGACGCACGTTCGCCCGGGACGTCGCTCGCCGGCACCGGCCGCTCCTCCACCGGAAACAACGGCGTTCCCGTTAGGCGGTCGAGAACGAAGACGATGCCGGTCTTCGAGGCCTCCACCACCGCGGGAACGGCGACGCCGTTGCGCATGACAGTGGTGAGGGCCGGCTGCGCCGCGACGTCGTAATCCCACAAGTCGTGGTGGACCAGCTGGAACGCCCAGATCTCCTCGCCCGTCGAGGCGCGCAGCGCCACGATGGAGTTCGCGTCGCGGTCGTCGCCTGGGCGCTGGCCGCCAAAGTGATCGGGACTCGCGCTCCCGGTCGGAATGAACACCAGATCGTGCGCGGGGTCGGCAGTGAAGAGTCCCCACGCGTTGGCGGCGCCCGACCGAAAATCATCGGTGCCGGCCGGATGGCTGCGATAGCGCGCGAGCGGCTCCCAGGCCCAACGCAAACTTCCATCGCGAACGTCAAAGGCTCGCACGACACCGCTCGGCGCATCGATCCGGATGTTGTCGAAGACCGATGACCCCACGATCACCACATCGCCCACGACCACCGGCGGCGACGTGACGTGATACTCGTGCGCGAACGCCTCGCCTCCGCGCACACCGGCCCGCAAGTCGACGGATCCCGCCGTGCCGAAATCGGCGCACGGGTGTCCTGTATCGCCGTCGAGCGCGATCAGCCGCGCGTCGAACGTGCCCAGGAAGATGCGCGTGCGGCAGGGCGCTCGTTGGGCGAGCGTCGAATCGAGCCAGGCCGCGACGCCGCGCACGGTGACCTCGTCGCGGGCCAGCGACGCGCGATCGAGATGCGCGTCGAATGCCCAACGCTCGGTGCCGCGCTCGGGATCGAGCGCCACCACGCGCGATGACGGTGTGGCGAGATACAGCAGTCCGTTGAGGAAGAGCGGGGTCGACTCGAATGCCGTCGATGGGCCGCTGCCCTCCTTCAGACCATCGGAGACATCGCCGGTGCGGTAGACCCACGCCACCTGAAGCGACTCGACGTTGGCGCGCGTGATGTCGGCGAGCCCGGAATAGTGATCGCCGCCCTGGCCGCCTTCGATGGCCCAGGTCACGGGCGCAGGGAGCGGATGGTTGCGCGGCTCGCGCGAGCGGAGCCGGGCGGGATCACCGCGGATGATGTGAGCGGGAACGGCAAGCCGCGGACTGGACTCGTTCAGCCACTTCGTGAACGCCATGAGCGCACAGACGAGCGCCGTCGAAGCGATCAGGCGAACCCGGTAGGGCATCCATCGGATCATGAGCCGTTGCATGGCATGTCTCCGCATCGCGTTAGGCAGGAGCAGCGTGGCGCGATGGAGCATGCAAGCCGGCGACGATCCGGGAGCTACGTCAGATCACCGGGACCGGCGGAAACGGTGGCGTAGATGCGGCGCGGCTACGGCGTACGACGGCGAGCCGGATGACGTAGATGACGACCGAGATGCAGGCAGGTGTGAACGGCTGCGCAGAGAGTCGGGGCGCGGGTCCCGAGTCTCCCGCGCGTTGCAGCCTTCGGTCGAGCCGTGTCGTGCGGCGGACGCGCGGCGTCCGCCCCGCGCATCAGTCGCCGCGCATCGCGATGAGCGGGCTCACCCGGGAAGCGCGGCGCGCCGGCAGATAGCTGGCGGCGATGGCGACGCCGGCCAGCAATACCGCGACGCCGGCGAAGGACGCCGGGTCTGCCGGTCCGATCCCGAACAGCCACGACCGAATGATCCGTGCGGCGAAGACCGCGCCGACGCCGCCGATGGCGATGCCGATGCTCGCGAGCGCGATGCCTTCACCCAGGACCAGGCGCAGCACGGCGCCCGGCTGGGCGCCGAGCGCCACGCGGAGGCCGAGCTCCTGCCGGCGCTGCGTGACCGAGTACGACACGACGCCGTACAGGCCTAACGCAGCCAGCAGCAGCGCCGCGATCGCGAACACGGCCATGAGCGCGCCGTTCAAGCGCGGCTGCGCCACCGAGTGATCGACGATCGACTGCAGCGTCTGCACGTTGTAGATGGGCAAGCCGGGATCGATGTCGTGCACGGCTTCCCGAACGATGGGCGTCAGCGATGCCGCGTTGCCGCGCCCGCGCACGACGAGCGTCATGGTGTGTAACAACCGGACCGAGCGCCGCATCGAGACGTACACCACCGGCGCGGGCGGCGACGCCAGGCTCGTTTGCGCCGCATCGTTCACTTCGCCCACGATCTGGTAGCCCGCCGGCTGCGTGTTGAACGCAATCTGCTGGTCGATGACACTGGCGGCCGGCCAGAACGTGCGCGCGGCGGTTTGACTCAGCACGATCGTCGGCGCCGCCTCGTCCCAGGCGACATCGCGTCCGCCCAGCATGCGCATGCCCATGGCGCGGAAGAACCCGGGCGTCACGAAGCGAATGGTGCTCATGAGCGGATCGTTAGGCGGACGCGGCGG
>DAHUXU010000717.1 GCA_027307005.1 Gemmatimonadota bacterium | reverse complement strand
TCTTTTTTCTTGCTGGACGGTCGCCGACGCTCGGCCGCACACTGCCGCGCCCGTCGTGTTCCGTGGACGCGCGCAGCAACGTCACGACTGCCCGCGTCCCGAGCGCCGAGCGATGCAGCGAGTCGGACGGACGCGTTCGGTCGGGCTGCGGAAGCCGATTCCGTTAGGCGTAGCGCCGGGCGTCGAGGATCTGGCCGGTCATCGTGCCCTGCACGCTGTCGCGGTTTGCCTTGGCGACGGTCGACGCGGGCAGTGTGTCGGCGATCGACATGCCCATCGCCTGCACGGTTTCGGTGATCCACGGAGGGCTCACGGCGTTGATGCGCAGGCCCGAGCGCAGCTCGAGGGCCGCGGCGCGCACGAACCCGTCGATGCCGGCGTTGATGAGGCTGACCGACGCACTGCCCGGCATGGGCTCGCGCGCCAGCACGCCGCTCGTGAGGGTGATCGATCCGCGCTCGGCGAGCCACTCCTGGGCGAGGCGCGCGACGTTCACCTGGCCCATCAACTTGTTCTGGTTGCCGAAGACGAAGTCCTCTTCGGTGAGCTCGCCGAACGGGCGGAATCGCGCCGCGCCGGCGGCGCAGATCACCGCGTCCACCATCCCCACGTGCTCGAACAGCGATCGGATCGATGTCGAATCGGCCAGGTCGACGGTGAGATCGCTGGTGCGATGATTGACCCCGATCACCACGTGCGTCGGCGTGAGGGTGGCCGCCACCGCTTTGCCGATGGTGCCGTGGCTGCCGATGAGTAACACCTTCATCCGGTTTTCCTCCCATGCATGCGTCCCCGGGTCGTGCTCACGGCGCGGGTCGGCTGGCCGGCGCCGCCGCCATCGGCGCCGGCTCGGCGCGCTCCGTTAGGCGAGGACGGGTCGCCTCGCCCGACACCAGCCGCATCGGCGCGTCCGCGCCTGCCGCGCACGCCCGCTCCAACTGTCGCGACTCGACCGCCAGATCCACCTTCACGATGTCCGGATGGAAGAACAGCGCCACCGTCCAGTCGATCATGATGCGAATGCGGCGCGACCAGCGCGGCATCTGGAAAAGGTAGTACGTGCGCCAGGTCCACCAAGCGGGGAATCCCGTGAGCGGGATGCCCATGACCCGGCCGATCGCCTGGAAGTGACCGAGCGCGGCCATCACGCCCAACTGCGAGTACACGAAGGGTCGCGGCTGCTCGCCGCGGAGCGCGCGCGCAATGTTGTGCGCCACGGCCTTGGCCTCGCGCACCGCGTGTTGGGCGAGCGACGGATACGGTTTGCCGCTCGGGTCCGGTATCGCGGCGCAGTCGCCCAGTCCCCAGAGCGAGGGGCGCGCCGCGCTGCGCATGGACGCTTCGACGATGATGCGGCCGTGCCGGTCCTTCTCGACCGGGAGCGCTGCGACGAGCGGATTTGGCTCGATGCCCGCCGAGAGCACGATGGTGCTGGCCTTGATCACCTCGTCGGCCATCGTGATGCCGTCCTCGTCGATGCGTTTGACCGGGGTGTGCGTTCGGATGTCGACGCCGCGCTTCGTCAGCACTTTCGCCGCGTGCGCCGCGAGCGCCGGATCCACTTCGCCGAGGATGCGCGGGCCGGCCTCGATGAGGTAGAAGCGCACCTCGTCGCGGCGCACGGTCTGGTACCAGCGCACGATCTCATCGACGAACGCGGTGAGCTCGCCCGTGAGCTCCGTGCCCACGAGGCCGGCGCCGATCACGACGACGGTGAGGAGCTCGCGTTTGCGCTCCGGGTCGGTCTCGACATCGGCGCGCTCGAACCGCTCGATCAGGTGGTTGCGGAGCACGATCGCATCGGCAATCGTCTTGAACGTGAACGCTTGCGACGAGCCGGGGATGAGGCGCTCGTTGGTCTTTGCGCCTAACGCAAGCACCAGGTGGTCGAACGAGAGGTCCTGCGCGGTGCCTTCCGGCACCGTGAGCGACACGATGCGCCGGTCGAGGTCGATCCGGCCGACCGTGGCCTCGATGAATGTCGCGTGCTGGAGGAACGGCCGGATGGGCTGCGAGCAGTGGCGCAGCTCGAGCGTGCCCGAGCACGCCTCGAAGAGGAGCGGCGTGATGAGAAAGAAATTGTCGCGGCTCACGAGGACGATTTCCACATCGCGTCGCCGGCCGAGCAGCTTTTCGAGACGCCGGGTGGCGATGACGCCGGCGAACCCGCCGCCCAGGATGAGGATGCGGGTCGGAGCGCCAAGGGCTGTGGACGCGCTGCTGGTATCGTTGGGCATGGGTGCATCTCCGCGATCGAGCTGTCGACGGCTGGCGCGCATGCGGCGAGAGGCCGCCGCGCGCGCTCGGTATTCGCAAACTGGCCTGGCCGGGGCCGAGATACCAGCGGCGCCGCTCAGGTGGCCGGTCGTTCGCGCGCGCGGCGCGCTTCGTAGCTGTGGAGGTGCAGGAGTGTGACGGAGCATCGTGCAGGTCGTAGGCTTTGCAGCTGAGGAGGACCAGGTCGTACCGCGCGGCGCGCGCGTCGGCGGTGACGGTGCGCGCATCGAGTCGGACGTTGCCTAACCGGCTCCGGATCACGAGGGCCGTGCGGGCCAGCTCGGCGGCGCGCTGCGGGCGGACGAGGAAGGTGACGTCGCGGCCGGCCTCGAGGAGTCTGCCGCCGAAGTATCCGCCGACCGCGCCGGCGCCGACCACGAGAATGCGCATCGATCCGAGTGGGTGTGCGGAGTGCGGGAGAAAGGTATGCATGGGCGCGGAGCGCAGCGCGCCCGACCGCCTGCGCGTTGCGTGCGCAATTTGTGGTGGATAGGTTTCGGGTTTACGGTATGCCGCACCGGGGCAGGGTAGCTCAGCTGGTTAGAGCACGGCACTCATAATGCCGGGGTCGCGGGTTCGAGTCCCGCCCCTGCTACTTACGGGCCAATCACGTACGAGTGGTTGGCTCGATTTTGTGTTAGGCATTGCACCCGCCAACTGCACCCAACTCGGGCCATCTTTCGATGTCGAGCGCGCTCGCCGCGAGCTCCCATCGATCGCGTTCCTGATGCGTCGGGACAAAACGCGCGTACACCTTGGCCGCCATCACAACGTCGCGGTGTCCTAACTGCCGCGCGACGAGCTCGAGCGGCATCCCGGCGCGGACCATGCGCACGGCCCAATGATGCCGGCTGTCGTCGCGCACGGAGTCGCTGGTGAGCACGAACGCCAAGGCCTCCCCTCCGGGCGGTCGCCGATCACGTAGCAGGGGAAGATTGCTTCGTAGCGCCCGCGACCCACGCCGTACAGATAGATGAGCGGTCGGTGATGTATCATTGCCCGCCGCACCGCCTCGTTGTCCCACGCCCCCGGAACGATCGATCTTGGGACGTTCGCGGGTTATCCACTGCATCGGATCTCGTGTCAGGTGAGTCGTGTGGCGACGACCCCAACGAATCCTGCTCCGACAATGAACGACCGGACCGGGCAATTTGCGCACGTGCGTGACGAGGAACAGCGAGCCCGCGGCGATGGCAATGGCCGTCGTGTCGATGATTGCGCGCCGGCCGAGCACGAACGCGGCGCCGGCGATCGCGCCCATCGCGGCAGCGGTCCGCGCGCCGTGCCGCGAGCGTCGGCATCACGCACCGTCCGGCGCGCTGGCACGCGCCGCATTGGCATCGGCGCCGAACAGCGCGTAGAGATCGTCGAATAGCTGCGATCCGCGCGCGAGCCGCACGTCGTCGTCGGGATTCGCGGCCGCGATGCTCTTCAGGACGCGTTCGATGCCCGGTGCGTCGTCACGACCGAACTTCTCGTCCTTGAGATCGATGTCGTGGACGACTTCGGCGATGGCGTGGAGCGCTGCATCCGCCAGGGCGAATCGCTCGAGCAGCGTCTCGAACGTGCAGCGATCGCCCTCGTGCGTGAATTCGCCCTCGAACATATCGAACCGCAGCTCGCCGCGAGACGGCCGCTCCTTCGGAGAGTCGACGAACTTGAAGCGCGCCTCGCGATCGATGAAGCGGCGAATGAGCCAGGCACTGGCGATGCGATCGACGAAGATGCCGCTGCGTGTGATCCACGTGCGGCCGCGATAGGCCGAAACTCCCGGTTTCGATCCGCTCGCGTCGGTGTCCGTCGCCATCGTGGGAGCCGGCTCGAGCTCCGTCGCCAGCGTCCGCACTGCATCCTCCGCCATCGCGCGCCCAGGTGCGTTACAAAAATCGATCGCGGCGATCGCGATGATGCGTTTTCGTAGCCGCGACAACTCGTCCTCGGGGCGAGCGGCTCGCTGTCCGTCGCGGTCGCGTCCGCGGATGCCTCCCCAGAGCTCACGCGCCGCTTCGGCGACTTCGACGTAGTCCGCGTCTCGGGCGCTCCGGAAGAGATGCTCGATCTGGCTATTCGTCAGCCCGTCGACGAAGGCCGCCTTGCAGATCGACGCGTCGCCACCGCCGTCGGTGATTTCGGCGCGGACCCACTGAAAGTCCTCGAGCGATTGCGCGCGATCGGGAAGCACATATACGGAATTCTTGACGGGCACCGCGCCGATGCGCTGGAGCCGCCGGCCAATCTTCACGCGCAGATAGTCCGGCTTCGGCGGAATCTGGTGAATGAGCAACAGCCACGGCGCAGCAGCGGGCGCGTCGGAAGCGGGGCTCATGAGCGTGCCCGCGCCGCGTGCCGATTCACAGTTTCGGCATGATTGGCCGCGCCGAGATCGATGCGAAGTCCGATGCCCGTGGCGACCGCGCGCTCGTAAACGAGCGCCGCGACAGCGACATCCTGCAACGCGGTGCCGGTGCTATCGAAGATGATGATCTCGTCTGGCGACCGCCGGCCGATGCAACGGCCCGACACGACACCAGCTAATTCGCCGCGAACGTCGGCACGCTGCATCACGCCCGCATCGATCGCATGATGCAGATCGCCGATCGTCGCGCACTGCTCGAGGATGTCCGCGATCACGACGTTCGCGGCAAGCAGCGCCGGTTCGATTTCCTGCTTGTCCGGATTATCGGCGCCCACCGCGGCGACAAACGCCCCCGGCGCGACGTGCATGCGGCCGAGGAACCAGCGGAGGGCCGGCGTGCACGTCACCCAGATCGTCGTGTCCCGGGCGGCGTCGCTCACCGCGTGGACAACGTCCACGTCGCATCCGAGCTCGCCCGACATCTCGGTGGCAAGTCCTGCGGCGCGGCCGGCGTCGATGTCGAGCGCCATGACGCGCGTGATCGAGCGAACGCTGGCGAGCGCACGGAGCTGACTTCGTCCCTGCTCGCCACAGCCGCAGATTGTGACGATCGCCGTCTCCGGCGCGAGGTATTTCGCGGCGACCGCGGTCGCGGCTGCCGTGCGAAGCGATGTGATCTCGATCGAGTCGAGGAGCGCCAGGAGGCAACCGTTACTGGCGTCAAACAGCGCGATCACGCCTTGAATCGTCGGCCAGCCGGTCCGATCGGGATTGCCCGGGAAGTTGGCGTTGACTTTCGCGGCGAACATCGGCCGGGCGGCCTCGTCACGGCCAAGCAGTCCCGCCGACTTGATGTGGAAACCGCCACCAGTCGCGCGCGCGCCGAGGATCCCGGGCGGGATGGTGTGGCCGTGTGCGTGCGCGACGAACGCGGCTTCGACCGCGTCGAGGCACTCGCCCGGCGTCAGGACCTGCAATACGTCGGCGCGATCGAGAACGAGAGTATCCATCGCCCACTGGCCAGAGGAGTGGCGACACCATGTCTGGCGCAGAGTACTATCGCAACTGAATCATCGCAAGAGCCACGTCGTGCTGGAGGCGATCTGCTCTGACGAGCCGAGCACGCTGGTGTTGCCGTCCTCGATCTGAGTTGCTAATATGACCCGTTGATTCAGATGAATCATCGCGATCACACCCTTCGAGATGCTTACCACTGAACGCGCCTGGTCCGAATGCCGCACCGCTTCGCGTGCGCTTCGCCGAGCTCCCTCGTTCACAATCCTGGTGCTCGGAACGCTCAGCGTGACTCTGGGCGCCGTGATCGCCGTGTTCGCGATCGCCCGCGCAGTGCTGATCCGACCGCTGCCGTATCCCGATCCCGAGCGTCTCGTGTGGTTGTCCGCGGCCAGCGATTCGAGGCCTGCCGGATTGTTCTCTCTGCCGGAGTTCTTGGAGCTGACCAGCCGCGTGCGATCGGCGGATGTGGAAGCCTACGGCACGTTGAGCGCGTCGTTGGCAACCGCCGGACCGACGATTCGCGTTCAGGGGCTCCGCCTGTCTGGCGGCGCCTTGTCGGCATTGGGCGCGAGGCCCACGCGCGGCCGTTTGCTCCAGGCGGCCGACGATTCCATCGGCGCGCCGCGGGTCGTTGTCCTCGGGTTCGGCTTTTGGCGGCGGCAGTTTGGCGCCGATCCGCGCGTGGTCGGGACAACAATTCGCCTAAACGGCGAACGGTATTCGGTGGTGGGAATTCTTCCAGTCTTCTTCCCCATGCCACTGCGCAACATCGATCTGGTCGTCCCGCTGTCGCCCGGTCTCGATCCACGTCGCAGCCTGTGGGGTTCGTCCAATTTTCTCCGACTCCTGGCGCGGGAACGCGGATCCGCCGGGGCGGGAACCGTCGCCGCGGAGCTCAACGCGATCGGGACCGAACTGCGGCAGCGTCTTCCGGACGTGTACACGTCCTCGCTCGCGATCCACCTGGTCGGGATGAAGGAGTTTCTCGTCGGCGATCAACGGCTCGGCCTCTTCGTTCTGCTCGGGTGTGTACTCCTCATGCAAGCGATCGCGTTCGCGAACGTGGGAAATTCATTTCTCATGCGTGCGACCAGCACGCAGGGTGAGATTGCGGTCCGCCGCGCGTTGGGCGGTTCGCCCGCGCAGTTGTGGCTCGCGAAGTCGATCGAACCGGCGTTGCTGTGCGTCATCTCGCTGCCGTTTGGTTTGCTGATCGCCCGGTGGGCCATTTCGCTGTCGATCGCGACGGCCGGGAATCGATTGTCGAGACTCGACGAGACGCGAATGGACGCGAGCGTCGTGGGTGTGGCCGTTGCATCCCTGGCGCTGGCGACACTGGTCTTCAGTTCGATTGCACTCGCTGTCGTCTTTCGTGCGCAACCGGCGTTCGCGATGCGAGCCGCCGCAAGCGGTGCAGGACGGGGCGGCAACCTCTCGCGATTTCGCGCCACGCTCGTCGTGGCGGAGGTCGCCATGGCGCTCGTGTTGATGAGCGCCGCGACGTCTCTACTCGGCACGTTCGTTCACCTCCAACATGTCGATCTGGGGTTCAGACCGGATTCCACATTCGTGTCCAGGGTGTCCTTGTCCGGCACCAAGTACCCAGAGCGTTCCGATCTCGTTCTCTTCTACGAGCGGATGCAGAAGGCACTCGCGGCGATTCCGGGGGTGGAAGCGGCCGGCATGGTCTCCGTGGCGCCGTTCAGCGGTGTCATCGCGACCGAGACGTTCGACGTTGTTGGACGCGAGTCGGCGACGGCCCGAGACCGCCCGTTCGCGAACTATCGAGCGATCAGCCCACAGTACCTCTCCACCATCGGCGCGAGGCTCGTCGCTGGTCGCATGCTCCGTGAGGATGATGGTGAGACGACCCAGCCCGTCGCGCTCGTCAATCAGACCGTCGCGAATCGGTATTTCGCCGGCGCCTCACCAGTGGGCAAGGACATCTGGATCGACGACGACGGCGTCGCGCGCCGACGAGTTCACATTGTTGGCGTCGTGGCCAACCTGCGTCAGGTGACCCTTGACGGACCAGCCACCAACGATGTTTTCGTGCCGCTGCGTCAACTCCCGAAAGCCGCCATTCCGTTTGTGGTCGCGACTTCGTTTTGGAGCGTCCGCACGCGAACGCAGCCGGCGAGCTTCGCCCCCACCTTCCGGCGCCTGCTGAATGCGGTCGACCCCGACGCTGCGAGCTCCGGTTCGACCAGTCTGCGAGAATACGTTGACGATAGCCTGGCGCCGCGGCGCTACGGGGTCACGATCCTCGTGATCTTCGTCGGACTCTCGATCTTCTTGGCCGCACTCGGCGTTCACGGAGTGATGCGTTTCGACGTCGAGCAGCGACGGCGGGAGATCGCGGTGCGCATGGCGTTTGGCGCAACCACACTCCGCATTGTCGGATGGACTCTACGGCGGATGTTGCTGGTCGCCGGCGGTGGCCTGCTGCTGGGAATTGTCGGATCGCTTGTCGCCGGTCAGCTGATTGCCGGGCTGTTGTTCGGAACGACGCCGTACAATCCGGTGTTCCTCGCGGCAAGCTCCGCCCTGATTCTCGTCGTCGCACTGGTCGCGACCGCCGTTCCAGCCGTTGTGGCCGCGAGGACCGCTCCCTCAGTCGTTCTTTCCTCGTCCTGAGTTCGATGCTTGGATGAGCGGCTGACGCCGTGTTCCGCGCGATCTGACCGAGCCAATCTGTAAATGGCCGCCGTTCCCGTATCGTAGCGCGAGCTAGACGACGCGGCTCGGCGTTGTCATCTGCGACCCCGTTGAGCGGTTGGGCGCGCCGGCGGAACTTATGCGCCGTGCGCGTATCTGCCTCGCTGCTGTCACAACGGCGGCGGGGTTGGCATGCCGTTTCGAGCAGATGAGCGATCCCGTTCTTGAAGGCGATCGAGACCGCGCAGGCCGAGGCCTCTCGTTCTACGGTCCCGATGGCGCGTCGCCCTGCATAATGCGGAGCAGAGGCTTGCCGTTCACATTCTCGAGCGGGAAGTACACGAGGTGCGTGCGCGGATCGACGCATACTGTGTGGGCGTGCGGCATGTAAATGCTGCCGTCGTGGTGCAGCTCGACGCCGTGTGCGCCCACCTGTTCGGTGAACACAGATACTGTGCCCGACTCCGCGGCTACGTACAGGCGACGCCATCCAGGGTCGAACGCCAGCACGTCCGGGTCGTCTCCAACAGCATGCGTCGAGAGGACCTTCATCGTTGCGAGATCGACCACGGCCAACTGCGCATTGCCTTCACCGGCGACGAAGGCAACCCCATGCGCCGGATCGAGCACGATGCCGTGCGGCTGCTGTATGCCCGGCAGCGGATATCGCCGCGTGATCTTCGCGGTCCGGGGATCGACCTCGGCCAACTCGTTCGTTTCATGCACAGCGACCAGAATGCGCTTCGCCGTTGGGTCGTATACGGTGTTGCCCGCCTCGCCGCCGAGGGGCACCGACGTGACGAGGGTGTTCGTCGTTGCGTCGATCACGCCGTCTGCTCGTCCGCGCTCGTCCGACACGAACACCCGCCTAACGGCCGGGGCGTACGCGATTCCATCTGGATAGTCGATGCCCGGCACGCGCGCGAGCACGGCCAGCGATTTCGCATCGACGACCGCGACCTCGTGCCTGCCGGTCACCGACGCGTACACGCGTCCGAGCTCGGGCACGGCCCACACGCCGTGTACGCGATCGAACCCGTCCAGGGTCGCGATCACGCGACGCGTCGCCACGTCGAACACGACGAGCTGCCCGGCGTTCATGTGCGCGACATAGAGCCGGTTGGCCGCCGTGTCGAGACTCTGGTAGTCGAACCTGACGGCGTGTCCGGGCACCGGCACGTCGGCGACGGTGCGGAGGACCGGCGCCTGGGCGGCGGCCGGTGCGGACAGGGCGCACGCGGCGACGAGATACGTTAGGCGCATGGCGATCATGGTGCGATACGGTGGACGTACTTGACCGTGAAGGTCGCGGTCAACGGCCGGGCGATCGTCCGGCTGTCGGGAAATCGAAACGGCGATAACGGATCGTTGGTGTACCCCGAATTCCAGACCACGTACAGATCATCGCCGATGACCGGCGTCCAATGGAAGCGGAGATCGAAATCGCTGCGATGCAGCGCATTCTCGTATTGCGCGAAGGCGAGAAAATCCATGCGCGTCGTAAACGCGTACTCGACACGCCCGGTGGACTGGATCGCCACGAAGTGGGCAGCCGGCAGCGTGACATCGGTCCGGGACACGCCGGCACCGAGGATGAGATGCCCGCTCGATCGCCACGTTAGGCCGCCATCGGTCTCCGTGCTGTGCCCGTCGTAAAACGTTCCGGTCGAGAACAACGCCGTCGCGCTGATCGGCCGGCCGTGCGAGGACTGAAACTGTGCGCCCGCCTGCGTCCACCAGTACCGGCCGCGCTGAATCGCGACGCCCCGGGCCAAGCTGAACGTGTCGGTCGGTGCATCCAGGTCGCGAATGATCACCACCTGGAAGTCATCCCCGCTCTCGAACATCGCGCCTAGGGGATGCCATTCGATGGTCGCGTTCTGCCAGTCGCGCGCATGCAGGAGCGAACCGTCGTGGTCGGCGTAGATGTCCCACGATGGCAGCTCGAATTCGAGCTGTCGAATGCCGAGTGCGTGCGGCCGCGGCATGAAGTCGACGTGCCCGTATGTCTCCCACGCGCCGGCCCGGCTCACGAAGCCGAGCGTCGGCGCGAAACCGGCATCGTATCGCGCGAGCGCAACGAAGTTGTCGAACAGGTCGTTCGGGAAGTCCGTCGCGGCGCGCCACGCGACCTGCGTTCCAGGTGATGTGGGCGTCCGCGTCCCGGCGATCCACACCGTCGGCTCGATGTTCTGCGTGCCGATGACGAGTGGGAAGTCCGCGTCGACGCCTCCCGCGACCTCGGTGCCGCGCACGCCCGGTCCCGTTCGCATCGTCGCCATCGCGCCGACGTAGGAGCGGTCGAGGAGGTCGTGCTTGACGCGCACCACTGCGTCGTTGGCATCGTCGCCACCGCCCGTGCGCGCGTCGATGACGCCGATGCTCCACGGACCGGCTCTCCCGTACAGGCGCGCGCCGGCGAGAATCGGCACGACGGCGCCGCTATCCGTTAGGCCGATGCGCCGCGAGTAGAAAAGGAGCGCCTTCTGATTGAAACCGAAGTCGAAGATGCCGCTCGACTCGAGGAAAAATTCGCGCTTCTCGGGAAAGAACGTGGGGAAGTGCGTGAGGTTGATCACCTGGCTGTCGACCTCGACCTGCGCAAAGTCCGTGTTCACGGTGAGGTCGGCGGTCAAGGTCGGCGAGACGGCGATCTTGGCGTCCGCACCGACTTTGCCGGATACGCCGGCGCTGCCGGTGCGATCGAGAATCGAGTCGTGCGGTGCCTGGTGCGCCGTCGCCAGCACGTACGGCTCGACCTCCACATCGCGCGCCCGGCTCACGCCGCCTAACCCGAAGAGGTCGCCTTCGGTCAGCAGTTGATCCATGCCCTCGGTGCGCCGCCAGCCGCGCCAGAGGTCCTCTTCGTTCTTGCGCCGGATGAATCGCCTAACGTTGAACCCGAACGCCGCGCCCGCGCCCGAGCTGAAACGAAGCGTCCGAAACGGAATGCGAAAAATCGCCGTCCATCCGGTCGAATCGCGGCTCGTGGCGACGTACCAGATCCCATTCCAGTCCTGGTTGGTCTCCTGCGTCGTGATCTGGGCGTCCCAGCGTGCGCCGTTTGGATTCGTCTGGAACAGGTACGCGCTCCGCCGGTCGTGAAAGCTGTCGATCAGAATCGTGACGTTATCGTCGGCCGAGAGGTCCGCATCGCGACGGAGCTGCGTCGCCCTGATGCGACCGGCGTCGCCGTCCCATGCACGCACCGCCACGTACAGCGCATCGCGATCGTGGAGAACCTTGACCACCGTCCGTTCAGTCGCCGGTGCGCCCTCGTTAGGATCGCGCTGGCGAAGCGTCGTGATGGAATCCGCCCGGTTCCACACGGCAGCCTCCACGCGAGCATCCATCGGCGGCGGGGAGGCGATCGCCCGTGCGGTGATCGAGTTGGCCGGCCCCGCGGCACGGCTCGCCGTCGAATCTTGCGCCCGCACGGGGCGGCCGATGATCGCCAGCGCGAGCGGCAACGCGACACCTCTCGCGATCAATCCGAGCGAGCCCCGCGTTCCGGTAGGGCCCGGTTCGCATCGGTGAGCGGCGCAATCGACGTCCGGCACCCGGCTGCCGGTCACGATTTCGCGTTAGGCGCCTGAGAATGCGTGTGTGCGAGTGCGGCGGCGAGCCCGCGCGCGAGCTTCATCGCATCGTCGACCGCCCAGAAGTGCATGAAGTACAGATGCGGCGTATCCCCGATCATGTGGCTGTGAAGGGCGGTGACCGCGATGCCGTTGTCTCGCAATGCGCGAATCACCGGATTCACCTCGCTGCCGATCAGCACGAAGTCGCCGGTCACCGCCGCCTTGCCGTTGCCGGCCGGCTGAAAGTTGATCGACGTGGCGGTGCCCATCGACGATGGCACCTCTTCGCCGTCCTCGGTAATGCGCTCGGCCCGGGGCACGCCGACCTGGTACACACCGCCCGACACGCGGCAGTGGTAGCCGAGGGCCGTTGCATTGGCCGCGGTGTCCAGACCGATCGCGGGTGGCGGACCGGCGGCCGCGGTATCGAGCGGCGTCTTGCTCGCCTCGAGCGCACGTCGAATGGCTCGCGCGAGCGTGACTGCGTTGCCGCGCGCGACGATGTGGAGGTACATGGTGTTCGGCATGCCGCCAAGCAGGTGGTTGTGCAGCGCCGTCAGCTCGATGCCGCCCTGCTGCAGCGTCGACATCACGGGACCGATTTCGTTTTCGGTGAGGACGAGATCGCCCATGACCATTGCCGTGCCGGCGGACGTCTGCTTGAACGCGACCCAGCCACCGAGGGCGAGCGCTGGCCGCACCGCGACATCCCCGACCATCACGTGCAGGTCGCGGCGCGGGAAGCCGAATTTCATGACGCCGCCGGGCTGCGCGGCGCCGGCGCGCCCGTGGGCGTCCTCGACCGAGGACCAGGTCGTCGTTGCCTGGGCGTTCGCGGTCATCGCGACCGCGGCGAAGATGACGACGAGGCCGAGAGCGGGGACTGCGCGTGACCGCGAATACGTCATAGCGTCCTCCGAGTTTGAGACGCTCGCGAGCGTCTCTGCGAGATTCAGTTGGGATAATAGCATTCACGCTCGAGGCGCGCGATGCGATGCGCCGGCGCGATCGGGATGCCGACCGGCGACGTGTGCGCCCCGGGGATGATCTCGCGCGGCTCAAGCGGCGCTTCGCCGCGATCACGCTCATCGACTTCTTTCACGCTCCCGGCAAACCGATGGCCGAGGAGGCGGTACGCGCGCTGGGGGACGCGCTGGAAACCGCACTCGCGCCGCGGCGCAGTCAGTTAGGCATTGCGAACTCGGCGCAGGTCCGCGGCCGCACATGGGTGACACGCGCCGGCATTTTTGTCGACCGGATCGCGAGCGCGTGGCTGATCCGGCGATTCATCGACCGGGACGCTCGCTTCAAATTCGTCCATTCGGGCACGCATCGCGCGGCGGCGGGGGAGTATCGCCGCCGCCAACGGCGACGATACCGCCCGCCTCGAGCGTGGGTCGCTGCTTTTCGACGATCTCTACGCGTCGTACTCGGCGCGCTTGTGAAGGATCTGGGTAGCGAGTCTAATCGCAACGCGACGCGAGCTGTCTAACGCCGGTCGATTCGCACACGCCACACCTCGGGGCCTTCGGCCTCATACGTCCAGGCAAATTCGCGTGGATGCTCGGCTTCGAACTGGTAGCGAAGAGGCCGGGGATCGTGGTCATTGATGATGACCATCGACTCACCGCGTGCCAGGCCATCGAAGGTACGGAAGATCGTCGGGTGCTTCTCCCGCGGTGGAATCACGCGGACGTCGAGTTCGGTAGTCTTGGTCGGCATTGTTGGTAATTGGGTTGGATGAAGCGCGAACTACTTGGCGTGCGAGATGTGGACGAGCACGCGATCGGGACGCGACTCGTCGATCTCCCACGTGAACCCACGCTCGGAGAGCATGGGGAAAAGGAACTGCGGGACACGATTGTTGATGTGGACCAGCGTGCGTCCGCGTGCGAGCACCTCGATGGCGGCGAGCGTGCGCATCAGTGGCTCCGGCGGACTGAATCCGCGAACGTCCAGATAGACATGTTCCTCGTCGTCCGCCGGAACGTCGTCCGCGTCGCCGCTCGTTGGCGTCGTAGCCGGCGTCTCGGCGCCGGCTGCTGCCGCCCGCCAGATCCACACGGACCAGTCGTCGGCGGCGTGTGCCTCGGCTTCGTGCGCGAACCCGCGCTTGGCCAGTATGGTGAAGAGCGGGACCGGCTCGAAGATCGCACGGAGGCAGAGGACGTCATCGTCGCGCAGCACGGCCACCGCGCTCATGATGCGAGAGAACGGTTCTCGTCCGGAACGCAGATCGTCGCGGACGTCGAGCTCCACGACCGCCGCGTTTGGTGGATGTCGCGCGCCTAACGGGACCGCGTCCGGGGCGTTCGCCGTCGCGTCGGCGCTCGACCGCTCGTCGGCCAAGCCGAGAGCGGCATTGAGCTCGCGCACCAAACGATCGGTCGGAATCTTCGCGGTCCGGGCGGCCTGCTCCACGGTGATGAGCCGCGCCATCACGCGGCGCATCGCGCGATTACGGAGCTTGGCGAAATGCGGCGCGGCGCGCACGAACACCTCGACCAGCGATTCGTCGCGCGCGAGCACGTCGTGCACCTTGTCCTGCGGAGAAATGGGAACGGTCGTCGAAGTCATGTCGCAATACCTCTGCGCGGTCGCCCGAGTGCGGCGCGGCCGATCTGGCTCAGGAACAAGAGGACGCCTAACGCGAACAGGGCGGCGCCGGCATACGCGCCTGTGGCCGAGCCAATGAGAATGGCGATCGAGAGAATGATGAGCGCGCTCACCATCACGCCGAGTTGAAGCTCGGCAACGCGCGCCGAGAAGAGCTCGGCGACAGTCGGTGCGCCTTCGATTCGCTTAGGCCCGCTGTACCGAGCCGTCCAGGCAAGCAGCGGAACGATCTTGTAGAAGAAGCCTGATACGAAGACGACGATGCCGCCCAGGAGCCCGAGGACCACGTACGCTGTGGCAAGACGCGTGGCGCTCGGACCGCGCCAGAGCACGACGGGCCCGAACAGAGCTGCAGCGATGAGGAACGCGAGACCCGCCGCTGCGAACCGCAGCCCGACATCGATGCGCTTGCGCACCCGGACGCGGAAGAACGACACGGCTTGGTAAATGAAGCAGGCGAGGCCCGCCTCCATCAGCAGAACTGCCGTCCACGATGCGGCGTCACGTCGTGTCGTGATGCCCACTGCAAGCAGAAGCACGCCGCACGCGAGCAGGCCGAGCGCACGCTTCGTCCAGCGCACATTCGCGCCGTGCGCCAGCAGGAACATCGGCAGCAGGCGGTGCGCGACGCCGACGATCATGATGAGCGCCCAACCGAGGATCGCGACGTGGAGATGCGTCGCCAGCACCTGCACGCGAACCGCGGCAATGAAGCCGGTGTGGACGTTGTGCAAGAGAATGACTCCGAGCACCAGCGTCGATGACAGGTACGTGATCGCGATGGCGATCGCCGCCCAGGTCACGTCGCGCGAACGAGCGCGCGGGAGCGTCGCGGCAACGTTGGTCACCGTCAGGATGACACCGATCGCGACGAGGCCGACGCCAACGTGGTACAGCAGCGTCGAGTTGTCTGCGATGCCGCACGCAAACAGTCCCACGCCAGGTGCGAATGTCCAGAAGCTCGTGTGCCCGAGCTTCGGCCAACGAATCGGCGCGCCGAGTGCGACCGGCAGGAGTTGGTACAGAGCGCCGAAGATCGTCATCGTGATCCAGCCAAGCGTGAAGAGATGCGTCACGCCCGCCACGTGCGGCGATAGGAAGTTGCCCGCTGCGAGCTCGGGCGCGATCCACACGAGCCCCACGGATCCCGCGAGCAGATAAAGCGTCGCCGCAGTGAAGTGCTCGGCGGCCAACCGAATCGCTCCGGACGCGGGCGAAACTGCGCCGAGCCTAACGCTGCCCGACATCGGCGTCCCTCCGTTCGGCGTCGGCTGGGTCGTTCCAGTCGTTAGGCTCGTCGCCATCCCAGCGCCTCTGCCACGGTTGCCGCGATGTGATCGAACGCCAGGCCGGTCGCGCTGTGCGCGCGCTCGACCATCGTCGGTGTCCCGCGGTCTCCTTCCTCGACGACGGTCTCGTCGAACGGAATCTCGCCGAGGAACGGCACGCCGAGCTCGGAGGCCACGCTGCGTCCCGCGCCGCGTCCGAACACGCCACTCATGTTCTCGACGACACCCAGCACCGGCACGTCCAGCGTGCGGAACATTTCCGCAGCCTTGCGCGCCTCCGCGACCGCGACGCGCGGCGGCTGCGTGACGATCACTGCACCGGATAGTGCGACGGCCTGCACGAGACTCAGCGGCACGTCGCCCGTGCCCGGCGGAAGATCAACGACGAGCACGTCGAGCTCGGGCCACGCGACGCCGCGAGCAAACTGCTTCACCGCCTTCGAGACCATCGGGCCTCGCCAGATCGCCGGTGATCCTTCGCCGAGAAAAAAGCCGAAGCTGATCATCGGCAGGCCGTACGCCTCGAGCGGTTCGATGTGCTTCTCGGCGGACATCCGTACTTTCGATGCGCCATCGTCGAGGCCGAGAAGAATCGGAAGACTGGGCCCATAGATGTCCGCGTCGAGCAGCCCCGCGCGAAGCCCCTCGCGCGCGAGGGCCAGCGCGAGATTCACGGCGACGGTGCTCTTGCCGACGCCGCCCTTGCCGGCGCCGACGGCGATGATGTGGCGGACGCTCGCGAGACGAACCTGGTCCGCCCAGGGATCCGCTTTGACGTTTCGAGCCCGTGCGGGCGCCGCCGCCGGCGCCACGATCTCGACCGCCACGCTCGTCGCCCCGAGCGGCAAGAGGGCTGCCTCGATCGAAGCGCTGAGTCGAGCGGGAACGGTCTCGTCCGATGTGCGCAGGCCCAACTGAACCTTCACCCGGCCATCACATACCGCGACATGCTGCACCATCCCGAACGACACGAGGTCGCGCGTTAGGCCGGGGTACGCGATCGTCCGTAGTGTTGCTTGAACACGCTCGACGGTGAGCGCCGCGGGCGCGGCCGGCGGGAGCGGACAAGGAAGGCTCATGCCGAACGGTCGCATCCCTCGGTGCGCGATGGTGTGACGGATGTCTCACCACCGCCTGGGGCTCGAGACGCGCGTGGCCCTCAGATCGACTGTCGATATCCGAAGAACTCGTGGTCTTCGTTATAGCCGCCGTAGCCGCCGCCGACCTCGGCGATGTCGGCCACGAACTCGATGCCCGCGATCCACTTCACCTGCTTGAATCCAAGTTGGACTTCGTTCCGGAGTCGGAGCGGCGCCCCGTGGCCGTACGAGACCGGCGCGCCGTTCATGTCGTAGGCGAGCATCGTCAGGTGATAGCGCATCTGCTCGATGGGGTGCGCGTCGTAGTAGCGGCCGCCGTCCGCGCCGTCACCGAGCGAGTAGAATACGACCCACTTCGCCGCGGGCGTCGGTTTGACGAGATCGAGGATGGTCTGCATGGACACGCCGCCCCATTTCGCGATACCGGACCAGCCTTGTATGCAGAAATGCTGGGTGATTTGCTCGTGGTGTGGGAGCGCCCGCAGATCAGCGAGACTCAGCTCGACCGGATTCTCGACCAAGCCATGGATGTGAAGCCGCCAGTCGGCGAACTGTGAGTCGAAGAGCGCGCGATACTCGGCCGTCTCAGGGTACTTGCCGTTATGCCAGAAATACGGCGACACGTCCTTCTCGGTGTACGTCCCTGGTTCGGCGTCGAGGTGCTCGAACAATCGCTGTGCCGGACCAACGAGCGCGAACCCCGCGCGTTGGATCAGCCGCGGGTGACGCAACGTGAGCGGCGATGCCGCGAACCAGGTGATCGCGACCACCGCCATCGACACAGCGAAGATGCCGAAGCCCACCCAGTCCTTCGCGTTCGTCCCGGTGTAGATGTGGTTCAAATTCCGGAGTGCGCTCGTGGCGAAGACGAGTGTGACATGGACGAAAGTGAAAAAGAGGAACCAGCAGAGCACGAGAAAATGCAGCGAGCGCGCCGACTGGATGCTGAGTCGCTTACTGATGGCGTGGAATCGTGTCGAGAGCGCGGGAGACATGCCCAGGCCTGTCACGAGCGCCAGTGGCGCAGCGACGAAGACCGTGATGAAATAGGCCAGCATCTGCAGCCCGTTGTACGCAACCCAGCTCTCGTCCGCCGGCCAGCGCAGCGACAGGTATTGAAGCAGCACCGACGCGGCATCGGGGAACACTTGCCAGCTGGTCGGGACGATGCGACGCCATTCTCCGCTCGCGAAGAGGAGCACGAAAAAGACGATCCCATTCGCGAGCCAGAGGGTATCGACGCCGAGGTGCCACCAACGAGCGAGACCGATCGAGTGGCGAATTCCGGGCAGCCCGATGTGCTTGGGCAGCGTGAGGGAATCGTCTTTGGCGGTCCAGAGCGGGATGTGTGGAACCGCCTTCTGCATCCGGAGCCATTCCTTCCCGGGCGTGGAGTGGCGCGTCCAGTACAGAAAGGGATGATCAGCCAGGATCTGCGCGCCTGCGCGGACGATGAACGTCAGGAACAGCAGATTGAGAAAATGCTGCGCACGGAGCCAGAGCGGCATCGGCGTCGCAAACGTGGTGGCGAAGCCGGTCCCCGGATGTGCCTGCACGAACGCCTCGACCGACGGAATGCCGCGCAGATATTGGGCTGCGGCGACGCCTAACAGGAGCAACGCCCAACCGATCGGAAGGAGCCAGACGACGTTCAACCATCGCTTCGCGCCGATTCGCAGGCGGGGCGCTATGCCGAACGCAGCCGGAACGGAACCGGCCCACGTCTTCGGGTCAACGACATCGTCTCCCGTGGTGAGCTGCTCTCGGAGTTTGCTGACGACCTCCGGTGACACGTTCTGGGGCTCGGGTGATGGGGATGTCGAGTTCATTTTCTGTCGTTTGCCGATCGGGAGTTGCAGTCAATGTGCACGCTGGGCCGACGTCGCCACACCATCCGCTGGTCGAGCCCCGTGTGACAAGAGTCACGCCCCAGACGTGGATGGCTGGCGAGATTTTCAGTGACTCTCGCGCGCGAGTAGCGATGCCGACAGCACATCATGACTCTCTCGTCAATACGATCTGGACCGCCCTCGCCACGGTGATCGATCCAGAGCTCGGACTCGACATCGTAACGCTCGGTCTCGTGTATGGAGTCGAGGTCGACGGGCCGGTCGCGCGGATCACGCACACGCTCACCACGCCGGGGTGCCCGATGGAGCGCGTGATCACCGATGGCATTCATAGTGCCGTTGCTGCGGTGGCAGGAATCGAGCGCGTCGAGACGCACGTCATCTGGGAGCCGGCGTGGCATCCCGGCATGATTGCGCCGGGCGCGTTTCCATGATCAGCTCGGCGGCCGACGGCGTTCCTAACCGAACGTGAACACGTACGCCTGCACACCCGGATCGAGGAACTCGATTTCGAACGTGTGCCCCTCCGCAGGTTCGCGGAGCCGGATGAGCTGGTAGAGGCGCGGCCGGCGCACGACGCCTGACCCGTCGGCGGCATCATCCGCGCCGTGATCATCGCCGGGCGCCGCGCCGTCCACCGTGTCGCGGAACCGCACCGGCGCTGCGTTAGGCGAGGGGCCGAGCACCAGGTGCACGTCGCGCCCCCGAAACTGGAACCGGATCGCTCCGGGCGCCGCCGCCAGGACGGCGTACTCGGCGCCGATGTTCCACGAGCCGCCGAGTGCCCAATCGTCCAGGTCGAGCGTGGCGGGCAGGCTGTACGCGGCTGCATGGTCGTGAACCACGTGCTCGGGCGACGCAAAGTTCTCGGCGCGGCGGTAGCCGACGTACGTCTCCGGCGACCATCGGAACTCGGTGTTCGCCGGCGCCTCGATCGCGGTTCCCGTTAGGCGGACGGAGTCGCCGATCGCGCCGCTGTGTCCGCTCTCCTTCAGGAGCTCCTGGATCACGCGCTCCGACTCGTCGTAATCGCCTTCGCCGAAATGGTGGTGGCGAATGCGTCCCTTCGCATCGATGAAATAGTCGGCCGGCCAGTACTCGTTGTGGAACGCGTCCCAGATTTTGTGGTCGCTGTCGATCACCACCGGATACGTCACGCCGAGGTCGCGCACCGCGCTGTCGACGTTCGCCGGGATTTTCTCGAAGCCGAACTCGGGCGCGTGCACGCCGATCACTACGAGGCCCTGATCCTTGTATTGCGCCGCCCAACGTTCGAGATAGGGCAGCTGCCGTAGCGAGTTGATGCACGAATATGTCCAGATGTCGACCAGCACGACCTTCCCGCGCAGCGACGTGGTGGAGAGCGGCGCGGAATTGAGCCAGCCCTTGTCGCCCTTCAATTCGGGCATCGGACCTTCGTCGCCGAGGAGCGGCTGGATGCGGGCGCCGGCGGCTGCGGCGCGACCCGGGCCGTGCGCGGCGAGAACCGCGCCCGCGGTCATGGCCGCCAGCACCGACTGAAGAATCCATCGTGTCCGCATCGATCGCGACGTCCGCTGAGCGTGTTGCTCGAACATCTTCGCGGTGGACGCTCTCGTCAACTGCACGTCTTCGACGTGAGAGGCGCTCGGCGCGGGCTCGGCAGCGTTCGCCGAGCGCGACAGTTACTCCGCTCGCAACGAGATCATCGGATCGCTCGCCGCTGCGCGGCGCGCGGGCACCCAGCTCGCCGCGAGCGCAACGATCACCAGAAGCGCCGCGGCGCCCACGAACGTCGGCACATCCGTCGGCTGGACGCCGAACAGAAAGTCGGCCAGGAGCCGTGTCACGAGCAGTGCCGTGGCGAGGCCGATGGCGATGCCGATGCCCGCGAGCACCAGCCCCTGCCGCAGCACCATCGCGAGGATGGTGCGGTGCGGTGCGCCTAACGCAACGCGCACGCCGACCTCCCGCGTCCGCTGCGCCACCGTGTACGCGATCACCCCGTAAATCCCGAGCATCGCGAGCGCGAGCGCGACCGCGCCGAGCGCGCCGCTCACCAGGGCGGCCAGCCGCTGTGGAAAGAGGGACAACGCCGTCGCTTCCTCGATCGTCTGCTGGTCGAGGATCGGCAGATGCGGGTCGAACTGTGCGACGAGGCGCCGGAGCAAAGGCGCGACGAAACGCTCCCGATTCGTTCGCACCAACAGATTCGTGGCCGGCCGATAATACTGCGCCAGCGGCACGTAGATGTAATTCAGCGGCGCCTCGTCCAGCGACCGATACTTCGCGTCGCGCGCGACGCCGACCACGGTGATCGCGTGACTTTCGTTCCGCCTGTCGTTTCGCAGGGTCTGCCCAACGACATTCGTGGTGCCGAACACCCGCTTGGCAAACGTCTCGTTGAGGATGGCGACGTTCGCGGCGCCGGCGCGGTCGGCATCGGTGAACGCACGGCCGGCGACCAGCGGGACGCCTAACGTCGCGAAGTAGCCCGGCGTGATCACGTTCCAGTCCGCGGTCCATCCGTCTTCGCCGCGCGGAGCGGGGTGGCCGTCGATCGCGATCGGACCGAAGCCCATTGCAGAGCCGGAGAGCGGCAGCATCGCCGAGAGCGCCGCCTGCGTGACGCCGGGCAGCGCGCGGCTCTCCTCCAACAGCGCCTGCGCCTGCGTGGCGCCGCGCACGGAGTCGTATCCGGCGAGCTCGAAGTCGAGTGAAACGATGTCGATGCCGTGCGTCGTGAACCCCGGATCGACGGCGCGCGCGCGCACGAGCGACCGGCCGAACAATCCCGCGACCACGAGCAACAGCATCGACACCCCGAGCTGCGACACCAGCAGCACGCTGCGCACGCGGTGGCGGCGCGCGGTGGCGCCGGTGTCGGCCTTGAGCGCGGGGACGAGATCGGGCCGCACGCTTTCCAGCGCGGGCAGCGTCCCGACGAGCACGGCCACGAGGAGCGTTAGGCACGTGGCAAACGCGAGCACGCGGGCGTCGATCGCCGGATGCACCAGCAGCGGTATCGGAAGTTTGGGCAGGAGCGACATCAGCGCCGCCACGAGCCAGTGGGAGAGCACGAGGCCGGCCGCGCCGGCGGCTACGCCGAGGACCACGCTTTCGGTGGCGAGCTGGCGCACCAGCCGGAGGCGCGACGCGCCTAACGCAAGGCGCAGCGCGATTTCGCGCCGCCGGCCCACCGCGCGCGCGAGCAGCATCCCGGCGACGTTCGCGGCGGCGACGACGAGCACCAACCCGGCGATCACGAACAAGACGAGCATGAACGCGCCGACCACCGCGTGCCCGTCGCCGGGAATGAGCGACACCGGCGCCACGCGCACGCCGTCCAGGTCCGACTCCTTCGGATACGCGGTGCGCAGCCGCGCGGCGATCGATGCAAGCTCGATCTGCGCCTGGCTCGGCGCCCGGCCCGGTTTCAGGCGTCCGACGCCGATGAGCCAGACCGATTGCCGCTCTGTGAACAGCGTGGGCGAATGCGACAGCTGTGCCCATGCATGCAGCGGCAGCCAGAAATCGGGAGCGATGACGAACGGACCCTCGAATCCCGGCGCCGCCACGCCGACGACGGTGAACGGCGAGCCGTTGAGGTCGACGGTGCGGCCGACGACGCTCGAGTCGCCGCCGAATCG
>DAHUXU010000449.1 GCA_027307005.1 Gemmatimonadota bacterium | reverse complement strand
CGATGATCTGCTCGAGCCGGTCGAGGTTGGCGCGGTGGAGCACCACGTTCACCGAGAACGCCACATCGCGTGCTTTGACCCACGCCGCGGCCTGGTGCTTGGCCTCCCAGCTGCGCGTTCCGGCAATGCGCTCGGCGCTGTCCCGTTCCGAGTCCTGGAAGGAGATCTGCACGTGCTCGAGACCGGCGTCCACCAACCGATCCAGCCGCTCGTGCGTCATGCCTAACGCAGAGGTCACGAGCGTGCTGTACAACCCTTCGCGGTGCGCGTGGGCGACGATCTCCTCGAGGTCCCGGCGCAGCAGCGGCTCGCCGCCGGAGAGACCGAGCTGCAGCACGCCCAGCTGCCGCGCCTCGCTGATCACCCGCTTCCAATCGTCCGTCCCGAGCTCAGCCTTGGACAGCACGAGATCCAGCGGATTGGAGCAGTACGGGCAGTGCAGCGGACAGCGATGCGTCAGTTCCGCGAGCAGCGTGGTTGGCCGGCGTTCTGTCTGCATGATATCGAATACAAGTAAAAAAGGGCCCGCCGCGGCGAGCCCCTTGCCTTCCGTCAACCCGGCGACTTAACGCCGAGCGACGTAGGCGGTCACTTCCATCGTCACTTCCACCACTTCGAATTCAGGCTTCGTCCAGGACATTGTATCTCTCCAGCGTTGTTGTCATGACGTCCTACCATCCTAGGCACGCCATGTGCCGCGCTCCCTGAATTCAGCAACGCGTTCATTGGCAACAATTTGTGCTGTAGAGCTCGCTGAGATCGTCGTCCACTCGACGCGTGATTTCGCCCAAAGTTGGGTGATTTCACCCAGTACGCCGGTCGAACTCCTCTCTAGAGACCGAACTTCTTGAGTCGATAGCGCAGCGTGTCACGGCTGATACCGAGTCGCTGCGCGGCCTTCGTTTGATTGCCGGCGGATTCTCGCAGCGCCTGCTCGATCAGTGATCGATCCAACTGTGACAGCTCCACTCCGTTTCCCGGCAAAGAGCTCGATGCATCGACCGAGCTCATCAACGACAGATGCTTGGACTCGAGCATGCCGCCTTGGCTCCAGAGTACCGCGCGCTCGATCACGTGGCTCAGCTCGCGAACATTGCCCGGCCACGGGTACGCCAGCATTGCCGCTCGGGCATCGGGGTCGATGCCGCGCACGTCCTTTCCGTACTTGGCCGTGAACCGCGAGAGAAACCGGTCGGCCAGGAGTATGACGTCCTGACCCCGGTCGCGCAGCGGCGGAAGGTGCAGCACGATGACCGCGAGGCGAAAGAACAGATCCTTGCGGAACGCGCCGGTTTGCGCGTCGCGCTCGAGGTCGCGATTCGTGGCCGCGATGATGTGGACGTTCACTTTTCGGTCGCGCAGGCCGCCCACCCGCCTAACGACTCCCTCTTCCACGGCGCGCAGCAGCTTGCCCTGCAGCGACACTTCGACGTCGCCGACCTCGTCGAGAAACAGCGTCCCGCCTTCCGCCGCCTCGAACAACCCGATCTTCGACTCCTTTGCGTCGGTGAACGCGCCTCGCTCGTACCCGAACAACTCCGCTTCGATGAGGTTGGCCGGAAGTGCAGTACACGTGAGCTCGATGAACGGCTTGGCGGCGAGCCGGCCCGACGCGTGGATCGTTCGTGCGAGCAGGCCCTTCCCGGTACCGGTTTCGCCGGTGATGAGCACGGGCGGCGTTTCCCCGAGCGCCGCGACCTGCCGGGCGCGGTCGAGCACCGCACGCATGGGCGGGGACTCACCGATGAGTTGGGCGAAGTGCAGATCGGCGGCGGCGCGTTTGCGGTGATACGACAGCTCGTGCTTGAGCAGCGACGTTTCGCGCGCGCGATCGGCGAGCAGCTTCAGCTCCTCCAGATCCACCGGTTTCTTGAGGTAGTCGAACGCGCCTAACTTGACAGCTTCCACCGCGCCCTCGATCGTGCCGAACGCCGTCATGATGATGACGGGAATCGCCTTGTCGAATTCGTGGATGCGCTGCATGAGCGTGATCCCGCTCATGCCCGGCAACCGCAGATCGGCGAACACCACGTCGGGCCGCAGCTTGTCGAGCAAGTCCAGCGCGTGCTCGGCGTCGCCGGCCACCTCCGCGTCGTAGCCGCTCTCCGACAAGTACGCCTTGATCGAGCGCGCGAGCGTGCGCTCGTCGTCCACCACCAGGACGCTGGGGCCGCTCACGTGATGCTCGCCGGCGCCGGCGGTGTCTCGACCACTCCGCGAGGCGCGTGCGCACCGGCCGCGGGCAGCCGCATCCGGACCATGGTGCCGCCGCCCGGACGCCCGGCGCCGCTCTCGTTCTCGAGCTGGCCGCCGTTCTGCTCCGTGTACCGCTTGGCAGTCGCGAGGCCGAGGCCGGTTCCTCCCTGCCGCGTGGTGAAGAACGGTTCGCACACCGAGGGCAGCACCTGGTCGGGAATCCCGACGCCCGTGTCGGAGATCTCGATCGACACGCCGCCTAACGCAGTGCCCGCGTGATCGGCGTGCGCGGAGACGCACAGCACGCCGCCCTCCGGCATCGCGTCCAGCGCATTCGAGAGCACCTCCACCAGCGCCTGCTCCACCTGGACCGGATCCACGCGCACGTCGGGGAGCCCGGGCGCAACGCGCACCTGGACATCGACGCGGCGATCCGCTGCCAACTTCCGGAACGGCGCCACCGCGTCCTGAACGATGCGCATCACGGTATCGGGCAGCGGATGAAACGGCGCGGGGCGCGAGAAGTCGAGCAAGTGTGTGACGCGTTTGTCGAGGCGATCCGCCTCGTAGATGATGTCCTGCAGATGCTCGCGCGACTCCTCGTTCTTCGTGCGCTTGAGCGCCACCTGCGCCGCTGCGCGCAGGCTCGCGAGCGGATTGCGCAGCCCGTGCGCCACGGCCGCCGACATCTCGCCGATCGATGCCAACCGCTCGGCGTGGACCAGCTGCCGCTGCGTTTGCTGCAGCTGCGCGACCTTCGCCTCGAGCTCGGTGTTGAGCCGCACCATGTCGGCGCGCGACTCGCGCAGCTTCTCCGTCATGTGCCCGAAGGCGCGCGCCAGATCGCCCACCTCGTCATTGGAAGCGACGGCGATCGGGTGATCCAGCTTGCCGCCGCCGACGATCGCCATGGCTTTGCCCAATTCGCTGATCGGCCGCGCGATCCCGCGCGCGATGAGCCACGATGCAAAGGTGCCCAAGCCTAACGCAAGAACCAGAATGCCGATCAGCACCCGGTCTTCGCCGGTGAGAATGTCCTCGAGCCGCGCATACGCCCCGCGCACGCTGGACTCGCGCGCGCGGCGATACACGTCCCGGTTGACCTCCTGGAGCGCCGGCTGCAGCCGGTCGCGCAGCTCCCCCTGCGCCAGTCGAAATGCATCGGTGTGATGGCCGGCGTCGTACAGCGTGAAGACGCTGTCCCCCACCAGGAGCATCTGCCGCTGGATCGCGTCGACGCCGTCCGCGAGATCCGATTCGCCCGGCCTCAGCAGCGCGCGCCAGCGACCTTGCCAGTACGAGACGACCTGCCGGTTCACCTCGAAGTCGCGCCGCGCCGCGGGATCCATCCCGCTCAGATAGCGCCAGATCACCTGCGACTCGTTGAACATTGCATCCTCGAGCTCGGCGTAGGTGCGCGTGCGCGCCATGTTCTCGCCCAACGCCTGCAGCGCCCGCCGCTCCTGCACATTCGTACGAATGGCCTCCGCGCCGATGAGCAGCGCGGGAACGACCATCAGCGTGAATCCGAGGAGGAGCTTTCGGCGGACGGTCATGTTCGATCCACCTGGGGTATGCGACGCGTTCCGAAGCTTACTCGACGACCGCCGCGCGCGGATGAGCGACGCAACTCACCGGGTGTCGTGGTCGGTGCGTCCCTGCGCGCGTTCGCGACGCCGCTCGAGCTCCGCACGGGCGTCTCGCTTTCGGCTCACGATGCCCAGCAGCCCAGTCCAACCCATCGAGACCAGCACCAGGATCCATCCCGCCTGACAGGCCGTCAGGAAGACAGCGAGACGCCAAGGCGAGGGATTGTCGAAGCCCGGCACCACTCGGGCGACGAGCGGCGCGAGCGCCGGCGCCGAAAGCGCCACGATCACCGCCGCAATCACGAACAGCGCGAGCGCGACCTGCGACATCGCCCGCGGCCAGGTCCCCTGCTGGCGAAACTCGCGGGCGCGGACGCCGGCGCTCAACGCGAGCACGAGGCCTCCAATCCACTGAAGCGCAGCCAGGTAGGGGACTAACCGATTCATGGCTGGCGAGGCGCTTCGTGCATCGACCGCCGGCGATGTGGCACTCGATCGACCGACTAGCAGTGCTCGTCGAACGCCGCCACGAGATCCTGCGCGATGGACGCCGCGCTGCGCCCCTCGATTTGGTGCCGCTCCAGCATGTACACCAGCTTGCCGTCCTTGAGCAGGCCGATCTGCGGCGAGGACGGACCGTATCCCGTGAAGTAGCTGCGTGCGCGGGCTGTTGCGTCGAGGTCCTGGCCGGCGAAGACGGTGGTCAGCGTGGCAGGCACGCGCTCGTGCTCGAGCGCCAGCGCAACGGCCGGCCGCGCGTTGCGCGCCGCGCATCCGCAAATCGAGTTCACGACGACCAGCGCCGTGCCGCGCACATCGCGCAGCGTCTCGTCCACTTCTTCCGGGGTGCGCAATTCTCGCACGCCGAGCCGCGTGAGTTCCTCGCGCATCGGGGTGACGAATCGTTCATCGTACGGCATGGTGTCTCACGTCTGAAGTGAAGCCGAGCGACGACTACAGATCATCCTCGGTCTCGCCGTCGCGTACGAGGGCCAGGATGGCGGTCTGCGGAACGACGAGGTAGCGATCGCCCTCGAACGTGATCTCGACGCCGGCCTTACGGAAGAATAGCGCGTAATCGCCGACGCGTGCCTGCATCGGAACGAATCGCGTTTCACGCCGGGCGTTGCGCCAGGGCTCGTCGCCAAGCTCGCCCGGGTCCGGCATCGGGAGGCCCGGCCCGGTCGCGGCGATCCGGCCGCCCTGCACCGCCTGGTTGTCGACGGCGGTCGGCGGAAGATAAAGGCCCACCTTGCTGCGCTCCTCGCCTTCTTCGAGCGCTACGAGGACGCGATCGCCGACGACGATGAGGGACTTCGAGCTGCGAGGCTTGAGGGGCACGGATCGCCGGAGGGAAAGGTGGTGCGCTCGTCGCGCGCGCGGGACAGATAACGGTCGTTTGCACGCAACGGGAACGCGCGTCAGACGTGCTTCTCGCCGCCCCGCTCTTTCTCGATGAGCGACGAGCGCACGGCCTGGACGACGACGGCGAGCACGACCGCGAACACGACGATCGCGACCTCGCGCCGCAGGAGCGTGGTGAGTGACATCGGCAGCCAGTTCGCCCACTCGGCGCGCTCCTGGCCGATCCGCTCGACGTGCATGGCGATGAGCACGGCGCTGAACACCGCCTCGGCGACGGTTTCGACGGCCGCAAACAGCGGCGCGCGCCAGAGCCATTGGTGCACCGGATGGTTGCCCAGGTAGGCGGCCGCCATGCCTAACAGAACGATGTAGCCGAGGGCGAAGACCGGCAGGATCTCCCAGACGGTCAGCGCGTGGCTCGACAGCACGAGCAGCCGCAGCAGCCGGAGGATTACGGCGGTGAGTGCGGCCATGCCGATGAGCGACAGCGACACACGCCGCGGCAGCTTCAGCTCGATGGCGCGAAACTCGATGGTGCGACGCGGGAAAAATTCTGGCATGCCTAAGCGAGAGCGGTGGGCATCGCGATCCGGCCGGCGCTCATTCGGCCGGGCGCGCCCCGGTGGAGACGCCGGGATACCGCCGGAGGAGCCGCTCGCCCGGAGAAAGATGATCGTCTTCCGCGGGCTCGTTCGCCTGCCGCTCCTTCAGTTCCTTGGTCATGAGGTGGAGCTCGGCCATCGTCGCCGCCGCACGCACCGCGGCGTCGGCCCGCTGCGCGGACAGCCGTCTGAGCCGCACGAAAATGAAGACCGCGCAACCCAGCGTACCCAGTGTCAGAAAGCTCAGCAGCAGCGCGAACCGTGGCTCCATCGGTCCTCGGATGTGATTCCGTCAGACAGCGGCCGCCGGCGCGTCGCGCAACAGCGACGCGACCGACACTTCCAACCGCTCCAGGTCGAACGGCTTGGCCAGCACCGGTTGGCCCGCGGACTCGAGGAACGCCCGGCTGCTTGCGCTCACCAGGTCCCCGGTGATGAAGAGCGTGCGCAGCGCCAGCACCGGATGCTCCCGTCGCAGCACCTCGTAGAAGGCGGGGCCATCGATTCCGCTCATGCGGAGATCGCAGACCACGATATCGAATCGCGACCGCCGCGCCGCGTCCAACGCGGCCGCACCATCGGGCACCGTGACGACGCGGAATCCGCGACGACGTGCGTAGCTGCGAATGCCGCGGTGGAGCGCCAACTCGTCGTCCACGAACAGCATGTGAATGCCGGACAACGGCGATGCTGACGCATCCGGCGCCGGCGGCGCGATGTCCTCTCGCACTTCCACGTCTTCGGTCGCCGGGAGCGTCACCCGGAACATTGTGCCGTCGGGACCGGTGTGCGCAATGGAGATGGCGCCGCCGTGTGCGGCCACGATGCCGTAGCTCACGCTCAGCCCCAACCCCGTGCCGTCGCGCTTCGTGGTGAAGAAGGGCTCGAAGACGTGCGCGCGCGCTTCGGCCGGAATGCCCGGTCCCGTGTCGGCGACTTCGATCAGGACGCGATCCTCGTGACGGCGCGTCGCGACGCGGAGCGAGCCGCCGCCTAACGGCTCCATGGCCTGGATCGCATTCGTGACCAGATTGAGCAGCACCTGTTGGAGCTGGCGGGGATCGCCCTGGACCATCGGCAGCTCGTTCGCCAGCGTCTGCTCCGTCGCAATGCCGAGCGAGGCCATCTCGTAGCTCCGCAGCCGCATCGTGCGCTCGATGAGCTCGTTCACCTGGATCGCCGCCGAATCCGATTCGCTGCGCCGCGCGAACGTCAACAGGTCGCGCAACACCTGGCTCGCGCGCATCGTCTCGGACGCAATGATGTCCACCGATTCGCGTTGATCGGCGGTCATGGCGCCGTCG
>DAHUXU010000709.1 GCA_027307005.1 Gemmatimonadota bacterium | reverse complement strand
GTCGCTCGACCCGCCGCCGAACAGGCCCTTCACCTTGTCGCCTAACGATGGCGACCGCGGGACGAACGGGTAGAAGCGGTCGATGTCCGCCGTCGAAAAGTGCCGGTTCCCCACCACCTCGAACGTGCCGACGTGATATTGGGGCCCTTCCTTCACGCTCACCTGCACCATCGCCTTCCCATTCTGCTTGTCCACGAGCAGCGTGTCCTTCTGGACCTGGAAGTCGATGAATCCGTTCGATTGATACAGCTTGGGGATGCGGTCGTTGACGTCCGACTGGAACTTGTCCTCGTCGAACTCGCCCTTCTGCCAGAACCAGAATCCCTCCGGCTTGGTCTTCATCGCGCCAACCACATCGGCCGGCGGCAGCTTCTTCCCGCCGTCGATCTGCACGCCCGAGACCGCGAGCCGCCGGCCCTCGCTCACCTTGAACGTGATGTTCGTGAACCCGTTCGACACCGTGCTTTCCGGCTGTACGCTCGCCAGGTAATACCCCTTGGCTTCGTACATGGAGTCGATGCGCTCCACGGCGCGGGCGACTAACGACGGATCGATCGGCTTGCCGGACAGCAGCTCGATCTTGTCGCGCAGCGCGCCCTCGCCGATCACGTCCTCGCCTTGCACCGAGAAGTGGCCGAGGAGCGGACGCTCGACGACGGTAAAGATGGCCGCCGCATGCCCGTTCGTCCCCATCTCGCAGCTCATTTGTACGGTGCTGAACTGCCCCGTCGCATATAAGTTGCGGATGGCGCGCTGCAGCACGCGGAAATTGAGTGTATCGCCTTTGGTGATCCCGATGTCCGAGAGCACCGTCGACGTCGACACGCGGCTGTTGCCCCGGATGATCACGGAATCGGGCGTCGCACACGGGCCGGAGGCCTGTGCATGTACCCCGGCCGTCACCGTGCAAAGGGCGATGGGCAGAAACAGTCGTCGAAACCTGGCCTATAAGCTCCACACGAAACGGCGGAATGCCCCACTGGGCACTCCGCCGTTTTTATTTTGCGACCCTGGCGGGCCGGTCAGGTGGTGGTCTTGCTCAGGACCTTGAAATCGAGCTTCGACCCGTCGGGTGATACGTCCACCTCGACTTCATCCCCCTTCGCAAAGTCCCCGATCAGAATCTTCTCCGACAGCGGGTCCTCGACGTACTTCTGGATGGCCCGCTTGAGCGGACGCGCCCCGAAATGCTCGTCGTACCCGTGGGTGCTGAGGAAGTCGTTGGCCGGCCCGGACAGCTTGAGCGTGATCTCTTCGTCCGACAGACGCCGCTGCACCTCGCGGAGCAGAATCCCAACGATCTGCGAGATGTGCTCCTTGTTGAGCGGGTGGAACACGATGACGTCGTCCAACCGGTTCAGGAATTCAGGATTGAAGACCCGCTGGATTTCCTCCTTCACCTTTTCCTGAATGCGATCGAAGTTCTCGCGATCGTCCGGCGCCGCGAAGCCCAACCCCTTGCTCTTGGTGATGTCGCGCGCGCCCACGTTGGACGTCATGATCACGACGGTGTTCTTGAAGTCGATCACGCGACCATAGTTGTCCGTGAGGTGCCCCTCGTCCAACACCTGCAACAGGATGTTGAAGACGTCGGGATGCGCTTTCTCGATCTCATCGAGCAGCACGACGCTGTACGGCTTGCGACGAACCGCCTTGGTGAGCGTCCCCGAGTCCTCGTAGCCAACGTAGCCCGGAGGCGCGCCAATGAGCCGGCTCACGGAGAACTTCTCCATGTACTCGCTCATGTCGACGCGAATCAAGGCCGACTGATCGGCGAACAGGAACTTGGCTAACGCACGCGCCAGTTCGGTTTTCCCGACGCCCGTTGGCCCCGAGAAAATGAACGACCCGATCGGGCGTGCCGGATCCTTGAGACCGGCCCGGCTGCGGCGAATGGAGCGGGACAGCGCCTTGATCGCCTCATCCTGCCCGACGACCGACGCGTGGAGCTCGTCTTCCATGCGCAGCAGTCGCGCGCTCTCGGCCTCCTGCAAGCGCGTCACGGGAATGCCCGTCCACCGGCTGACGATGAAGGAAATTTCCTCCTCGCCTAACACTGGCCGGAACGACTGGCGGTGCTTCTCCCACTCTTCGCCCTTGCGGCGGATCTCGCCCTGGAGCTCGCGCTCCTTGTCGCGCAGCGCGGCCGCGCGCTCGAAATTCTGATCGCGAACGGCGGATTCCTTCTCGACGTTCACTTCCTCGAGCTTGCCCTTGAGCTCCGCCACTTCCGGCGGCGGCGCCTGCGCCGCCAGTCGCGCCCGTGCACCCGCCTCATCGATCACGTCGATCGCCTTGTCGGGCAGGAACCGGTCGGTGATGTACCGCTCGGAGAGCTTCGAGGCAGTCACCAGCGTCGTATCGGGGATCGTCACGTGGTGATGGTCCTCGTACTTCTTGCGCAGACCACGAAGGATCTCTACGGTCTCCTCCACCGAAGGTGGATCGACAATCACCGTTTGGAAGCGCCGCTCGAGCGCTCCGTCCTTCTCGATGTACTTGCGATACTCGTTGAGCGTGGACGCCCCGACGCACTGCAGCTCGCCGCGTGCGAGCGCCGGCTTGAGCATGTTGCTCGCGTCGATCGCGCCTTCGGCCGCGCCCGCTCCAACCAGCGTGTGCAGCTCGTCGATGAACAAGATGATGTTCTTGTTCTGCGCGATCTCGTTCATGACCGCCTTGAGCCGCTCCTCGAACTGGCCGCGATACTTCGTGCCCGCGATCACCGCCGCCATGTCTAACGCAAGCACGCGATGGTCGCGCAGCGACTCCGGGCACTCGCCGTTGGCGATGAGTTGGGCGAGCCCCTCGACGATGGCCGTCTTGCCCACCCCTGGCTCGCCGATGAGCACCGGGTTGTTCTTCTTGCGGCGCGTCAGCACTTCCATCACGCGCTGGATCTCTTTCGCACGACCGATGGTCGGATCGAGCTGGCCTTCACCAGCCAGCTGCGTCAGATCGCGGCAGAAGTGGTCGAGCGCCGGCGTCTTGGACTTTTTCTCGCCCTTGGCCTGCTGCGGGGCCGGTGGGCTGCCGGCCTGAGCCGTGGCCCCTCCAGCCGGCATCTCCGTGCCCAACAGGCGCAGCGTCTCCGCCCGGGCAGCGTCCAGATTGACGCCTGTATCAGTGAGTACCTGCGCGGCGATGCCCTTCTCCTCCCGCAACAATCCGAGCAGGAGGTGCTCCGTACCCACATAACTGTGGTTGAGCTCCCTCGCCTCGCTCATGGCGAGCTCGAGTACCTTCTTCGCCCGCGATGTGTAGGGAAGATCAGGCCCGGTGGTTTGCGCCGCTTTGCCTTTCTTGACCGTCTCCTCGATCTTCTGCTGAATCTCGTCGAGATCCACGCTCAAATTCTGGAGAACGGCCGCAGCGACCCCCTCACCCTCCCGGATGAGGCCGAGCAGGATGTGCTCTGTCCCCACGTACTCGTGGTGGAGACGTGCGGCTTCCTCGCGAGCCATCGCGAGAACTTTTCGCACACGCTCAGTGAAGTTGTAGCCGTTCATAGGTCCCTCAGTGCCGGACAGCCCTGCGTCGGGTCAGCCGTTCGTCCCTGCCTCTTCTGCCAGCAACTGTCGCACATATCGTGCGCGGACGAGATTTGCCTCACTATCTGTGAGCGCTCTCCCCTCGGCCTGTGCCAGATGCGCAGATTGGGAAAAAATCAGGAGCTTGTTGAGGGTGTATACACTGAGGCCGGTGATCAGTTTCAATCCAACGGCCAGTCGTACGCCACTGAGGTAACTCATCGCCTCGTCGAACGTGAGGCTTCGTGCGTACCGGAGGGTGCCATAAGCTCGCCAGAGCTTGTCCTCAATAATATAACCGGCGTCGCGAAGCAAGACACGTCGCGCATCCTCTTCGCGAGAAATCACCGTGCGCAGCACGTACATCAGCTGGTCGATGATTTCATCCTCCGACCGCCCAAGCGTCGTCTGATTGGAAATCTGAAAGAAATTCCCGACGACTTCGCTCCCCTCACCGTACAGCCCTCGGTACGTCAATCCCATCTGCTGCAAACCGGCTAACGTCTTCGAAATCTCTTTTGTTGCGTTGAGCCCCGGTAGATGAATCATCACCGAGGCCCGCATTCCGGTTCCCGTGTTGGTCGGACAGGAGGTGAGAAACCCGAACTCCTGGTGGTAGGCGAAGGGTATCGTCGCGCCCAGCTCTTCGTCGATCCGCTCGAGCGCGGCGTACGCTTCGGATAGGGCGAACCCCGAGCGGAGCGCCTGCAGTCGCAGATGATCCTCTTCATTTACCATGACGCCTGTCCCTGCCCCAAGAAACACGGCGGCGCCGCTGCGCACCGGATGCTGCGGATCCAACCCGGCCAGCTCTCGACTCACCAGATGCCGCTCGTGGAGCAGCAGCCGATCTTCACTCGGCAGATCATCCACACGCACGAGCACGTGATGCTCGAGACTCGGCGCCGTGCCCACCGCCTCGCGCACGCGCGACAACACCCGCAGCCGTTCGCCGTCGCGCGCGCGACCCGGAAAGGCAAAACCCTCGAGATTGCGCGCGAGGCGGATGCGCGTGGACAACACGATGCCCGCGTGATCGCCCGACGCATCGAGCCAACTCACGCCGCCGTCCGGCAGCAGCGACAGGTCCAACGTCATTCCAACACCTTGATCTGATCGCGGAGGCGCGCCGCCTCCTCGAACTGCTCCTGCTCCACCGCCCGACGCAACCGGTCGCGCAGCTCGGCCAACACCGTGGCGCCTTCCTCGACTAACGGAACCGGCGGTTGATAGCGCTTGCCCACGTGCTTCGACGTGCCGTGGATGCGGCGCAGCCAGTCGCGCAGCGTCGCCTCGAAGGTCGTGTAGCAGTAGGAGCAGCCTAACCGGCCGGTGCTGCGGAAATCGCGCAGCGTCCCCGAGCAGAATCCGCACCGCCCGCTGTCGTGCGGCGACGCCGGCAGCTGCTTGTGCAGCGCGCCGATGAAATCGGCCAGCGGCTGCTTCGGTTGCGTGATGTGCGTCTCGATGCCGCGCTCCAACGCGCAGCGCTCGCACAGGTGCTCTTCCGTCACGACGCCGTCGGCGTTGGACCGCGTGAGCGTCACGACCGAATCGCGCTCCTTGCAGCTGTCGCACAACATCAGGCTACGACCTCTCGCACATCTGTCTCGCGCAGCCGACCGCCGTCCAGCAACAGCGTGCGATCCGCACGCGCCGCCAGCGCGCGATTGTGAGTCACCACCACCATCGCAATCTCGAGCTGCCGCACGAGCGCCACGAACTGTTCGTGCAGCCGCTCGGCGTTCGCGTTGTCGAGATTGCCCGACGGCTCGTCCGCCAACACCACCTTGGGATCGATGGCTAACGCACGCGCCACGGCGGTTCGCTGCTGCTCGCCCCCCGACATCTCGGCCGGCCGATGCGTCATCCGCCCCTCGAGCCCCACCCTCGCCAACAATTCCTCGGCGCGCGAGCGCGCGCGCTTCGAATCCCATCCCGCAATCCGCAACGGCATCATCACGTTCTCGAGCGCCGAGAACTCCCGCAGCAGGTGGTGAAACTGAAACACAAATCCAACCTTGCGGTTCCTCACTCGCGCCAACGCCTCGTCGCTCAACCCGTGCAGCGGTTCGCCATCCAAGACCACGAACCCGCGCGTCGGACGATCCAGTCCGCCCAACAAATGCAACAACGTGCTCTTCCCCGCGCCGCTCGCGCCCACGATCGCCAGCATCTCACCGCGAGCCACATCGAGATCCACGCCGTCGAGCACACAGATCGACGTGCCGTCGCCGCCGACGTACGATTTCGATAGATCTCTCGCCTCGACAATGCTCATTCGTGACGGATGGCTTCCACCGGATAGAGTTTCGCCGCCTGCAGAGACGGATACAACGTGGCCAACATGGCGATCGCGACGCTCGCCAGCACGATCCACAACACATCCAACGTCTGAATCGACACCGGCAGATGTTCGATGAAATATACGCTTGGATCGAGCGCGATGAGCTTGAAGCGGTCGATCACCACGCCCACCGTCACACCGAGCACGAGTCCAATTCCCGTCCCCAGAAGACCGATCACGAGCCCCTGCACGAGAAAGACGCGCAGCACTGCCGCCGACCGCAGCCCCATCGCCTTGAGGATCCCTATCTCTCGCGTCTTGTCCGTCACGACCATTGTGAGCGTGCTCACAATGTTGAATGCCGCGACCACCACGATCAGCAACAGGATCACGCCCATCGCCAGCTTCTCGAGCTTGAGCGCGTGGAACAGCGACGAGTTCTGCTGCTGCCAATCGACCACCCGATACGGGTAGCCGAGCATCGTGCGAATGCGCTCGCCGACCGCGCCGGCGGTTTCGCGCGATGTGGTGCGGGCTTCGAGCCCAGTCACCGCATCGCCCAGATTCGCGAACTGCTGCGCGACCGGCAGCGAGACGTAGATGTACGAGTCGTCGTACTCGAACATGCCCGTCTCGAAAATCCCGGTGACCTGAAACTGAAAGATCCGCGGCACGACCATCCCAACTGATGCGCTGAATTTGGCGCCGGCCGGCGAGATGATGGTGAACGTGTCGCCCACATTCAGATCCAGACGATTGGCGAGACTCGAGCCCAACACGGCGCCGTGCCCGGTGCCATCATCGCTCGCGAATCGGAAATCGCCCTTGAGCGCCTTCTGACGAATGGTCGTGACTTGCGGGACGCCGCGCGCTTCGGGCTCGATGCCTTCGACCTGCACCGCCGACGGATAGTTGTGTCCCGCTTGCGCGAGTCCCTGCGTTAGGACGAACGGCGCGACGGCCACGACGCCCGGCTCGTGCACCACGCGCGCCAACGCATCGCGCCACTTGGGCATCACCAGATCATCGCCGAACGTCAGCACGCGCAGATCGGGACTGCCCACGAGAATCTTGTCGCGCAGATCGGTCTGCATGCCCGTCATCACACCGTTGATCACGATCAGCGCGCTCACGCCCACGAGCACACCGCCGATCGCAATGGCGCTGATGAACGAGAACAGTCGCGAGCCGCCCCTCGTTCGCAGATATCGCCACGCAATCGCCAGCTCGAGTCGATTCATTCGGGACGCATCGTTGGAAACAGAATCACGTCGCGGATGTGCGCCGTGCCGCTGAGGTACATGAAGAGACGGTCGATCCCGATCCCCACGCCGCCGGTTGGCGGCATGCCGTACTCCATCGCGCGAAGATAGTCTTCGTCCACGCCGCTTGCTTCCCTGTCCCCGGCCGCGCGCAGCGCTGCCTGCGCCTCGAATCTCGCGCGTTGATCGATGGGATCGTTCAGCTCGCTGAATGCGTTCGCCATTTCCTTCCCATGCGCGAACAACTCGAACCGTTCCGTGAGCCGGGGATCGCCGCGCTTGGGCTTGGCCAGCGGAGACAACTCGCGTGGATAATCGATCACGAACGTCGGCGCTTCGAGCTGCGCCTCGACCAGCGCCTGGAACATTTCATCCAGAATCTTGGGGCGACTCAGGCTCGCCACGTGCTCGATGCCGACGCGCTCGGCGGCGCTGCGCAGCGCCGCGAGGTCGAGCGACAGTGCGTCGGAGCCGAGCGCATGGTTGAGCGCCGGCACCCACTCGACCCGCGGAAACGGCGGTTGGAACACTGGTACGCGCTCGGCTAACGAGGCGTCCGAGCGGACCGCATCGGCCGCCGCGACCAGCAGCGCTTCGACGACGCCCATCATGTCGCGATAGTCCGCGTACGCCTGATAGAACTCGAGCATCGTGAATTCCGGATTGTGCGTCCGATCGATGCCCTCGTTCCGGAAGTCGTGCCCGATCTCGTACACGCGCTCGAGACCGCCGACGATGAGCCGCTTGAGGTACAGCTCGTCGGCGATTCGCAAATAGAGCGGCATGTCGAGCGCTTCGTGTTTTGTGACGAACGGGCGCGCCGTTGCGCCGCCATACAGTGGCTGCAGGACGGGCGTCTCGACCTCGATGAAGTCGCGCGCATCGAGGAATCGCCGGATGGCCGACACCATGCGCGAGCGGGCAACGAACAGCTCGCGTACATCCGAGTGCACGGCGAGATCGGCATAGCGTTGGCGCGATCGCTGCTCCGCGTCGGCAAAGCCGCTGTGCATCACCGTCCGCCCGTCGACGACTTCTTCTTTGCCGAACGGCAGCGGACGGAGCGATTTGGCGAGCAGCTCGAACGACCGCACGCGCACCGTGACTTCGCCGGTCTTCGTGCGGAAGAGCGGACCGTCGGCGCCGATCACGTCGCCCAGATCGAGGAGATCGAGCGCGGCGAAACGCTCCTCGCCTAACTCGTCGCGGCGGAAATAGAGCTGCAGCCGTCCCGACGCGTCGGCCAGGTGCGCGAACGCGGTTTTCCCGTGGGCGCGCCACGCCACGAGGCGCCCGGCCACGCGCACCTCCGGGCCCGCCGCGTCACTCGGTCCGTCGCCTAACGCAGCAACCGCCCGCCGCGCATCGTGCGTCCGCTCGTAGCGGTAGGCAAAGGGCGCGATCCCGCGCTCGACCAGCTGGTCCAGCTTGGCGCGGCGCGCCAGCAGCACCGCACTGGCTTCGGCCGACGTCACGCGGCACCAGCGCTTGCGCCGAACTTGCGCAGGTAGGCCTCGATGAACGGGTCGATGTCGCCGTCCATCACCTTGCGCACGTCCGGAATTTTGAGCTCGGTGCGATGATCGTTGACCATGGTATACGGCTGGAACACATAGCTCCGGATCTGGTTCCCGAACGATACATCGGTCTTGGCGGCGTCGATCGCCGCCTTCTTTTT
>DAHUXU010000685.1 GCA_027307005.1 Gemmatimonadota bacterium | reverse complement strand
GTGGCGCCATGTCCGCCATCTCGCCAGCTGTAGCCACCTTACGGCCGTGCTCCGATGGGTCCGGGAAGGGCCCGGCAATGGCCATTCCGGACCCTCTTATAGATGAGTCCGCTAGACTACAGATGAGCTAGAAAGTCTATTGATGGGCTCGCTAAAAAGAGTGAATAAAGCCGAGCCTCGCCCGTCCAACGGTTGTGAGGCTAGAAACGGGTCCAGTTGGGACCCGCCTCCTCCCGGGCTCTTCCCGGGGCGACGTGGCCAGTCCCCTCCCGGGGTTACCGGCAACCCTCCTAGGAGCCGAGGCGACCGAAGGAGGGACCCGAAAGAAAGTTTCGGGCGACTGAATAAAGCGGCCCGACGGCCGTCTAACCTTCAGGAAGCGGAGAACGGGTCAGAAAGGGGCCCGCCTCGCTTCCCGACATAGCATCCTAGATGCACCCCGCGCGAAGATGACACGCGCGGGGCCCCTGCCAGCATGGCCCTACCGGGCGACGGATAGTTGACGTCGCGCGCAAGGAAGGCCTGAAGCTGGATAACGGCGGAGCCAACGGTGGCGACGATGCGAGGGGACGCGCGATGCAAACGTAGCGAGGCGGATAGCGCGGGGTGACCGCGTGAAACCCGATGACAAGGGGCGCCTCGCACGTTGTGACGGGGCCGCTGCTAGCTGCAGCGGTTCCGCTACAGCGTAGAAAGGTGGCTCGCATGACTCGCAATCAGAGGCGCATGGCGCTCGCGGCGGAAGCGCGCGACGATGCGCGCGCGGAGTTTCTCGTCTCGGCCGACAACGTACCGTCACGGTTCAAGGGGCACACACCGCACACGATCGACGGGCGGCCCACGTTCGCGGCACGCGTCGGCGGTTTCCAGAATCGCATGCGGCGCGGACGTTCGGAGCGGACGCGCGACGGGAGCCTGCGGTTCGTGGCGGATCGTGACCGGGAAGTGTCGCGAGGGATGGTCAAGTCGTGACTCTGGACGAGATCAAGGCGGCGGTTCGTGCCGGAAAGACGGTCCACTGGTCCAACGCGGCTTACGTGGTCCGCGAGGGCTCTGCCGGCTTCGTGATCGTGTGCCTGCACAACGATCACGCGATCGGTCTGACGTGGCTCGACGGCGTGACCATGAACGGCAAGCCGGAGCAGTTTTTCATCGGGGACTAGCGCGCCCGCGCTTGCATCGAACGGCCACCCTGGCTCACGCTGGGGTGGCCTTTTCGCGTTTTGTCTGCACGAAAGGAAGGTCTGCGCCATGAAAACGCAGTACGACGGAAAGAGTCGAGTCGTCGCGGTCGAGAACCTTCGCGCCATGTGCGAACACGTCTCGGGAACGTGCCATCGCTACTGGATCGAAACCGTGTCGCGTTCGCGCGTCACGATCGGCTCCAGCAACCCGGACGAGTACGCGCGCGAACGCCACATGTTCGCCGTGTTCCCGTGCGTCCCCAACCCGTTCGACAAGGATGGGGACAACCCCTTCGTCCTGCTGACGGGGCCCGGGAGCCTGCTGCGCGTCGTGAACGATGATCGCGACGGGGAAGGGTGGCAGTGCTTCCAGATCCTTCGCGACTGTCCGGTCATGTTCCGCCGCACCGATGAGAACCGGGACACGTGGCGAGCGCACGAAGAGGAAAGCATCATCGACGCGGTGCAAGCGCTGGAGCTTGCGCTTGGCGACGCGCTACCTCAGGCGCACGACTACCACGTGCGCGTCACGATGCTTGCGCGCGTCGTGGCGGAATCGGACGGCGGCAAGGTCAAGGTCTCAGCTCGCGACAATCGAGAGGCCATCGCGTTGGCCATCCGAGAGAACCGCGCAAACATTCAGCCGAAGTACTAGGAGGCCTGCCATGAATCTCCAGGACGCGATCGATCTGTTCGAGGACTCAGATCTCTTCGAGTTCCGCGTCAAGACGCGGGACGACGACACGGCGACGGTCAAGTTTCAGGACGAGTCGGGCCTTCGCGGCAACGATTGTGACCGCTTCTTCGTGTGCGGCTTCGAGTTCGGCCCGCAACGCCTCATCCACGCGCGCTCGTACGAGGCCGCATGGGAAGCGTGGGTGGACGAGTCGGAAACAATTCCCGAAAGCGAGCTTGTCGAGGCCTACGGCATCGTAGACGACTACCGCGCCGAGTTCGACGCTCTTCCCTCTCCCGAGGGAGAGTCTACGGCGGCATGGTGCGAGCGCTTCTACGCATGGTGTCGCATCAAGCTGGAAGAGCTGGACGAGGCCGCGCGCGATGGTCGCGGCGAATTCCCCGAACTGATCGAGGGCTACGAATACCAGTCCAACGCGAGCGGAACCGGCATCGTCAGCATGGGACACTACGCTTGGATGAACGAGATCGACGCTTCCGACATCGAGGTCGTTCGCAAAGAGGTTGAGCCATGCGCGAAGTAGCCCTCATGCTGACGCGCGCCTCCATCGCGGCTCGCGCGGAAGGCCGGTACGATGACGAGCGGCGCATCTTGAAGGCGCTTTCAGCGCTTCTTTCGCTGGACGACGAGCCCGCGTCGACTCGCAAGGGGACTCGGGTGGGGATCGGGCCTCTGCCTTGAATCAAGGCGCGGGATGCGCCGTCTAACTTCTATCGAAAGGTGAACCCATGAGATTTGCAGTCGGCCACTACAATCCAGGCGCGAACCCGTTCGCGCCTCAGCCTCGGATCCGCTTCGACGGAAAGAGAAAGCTCGGCGACGCTGGCGTGACGTACGAGTTCAACGTCAAGATCCAGCGCATCGAGTCCAGTGCCACGCAAGAGCAATGGGACTGCGAGGTCGAGTCTTCGCGCGAGGCGTTCGAGGAATACTTGCGGCGCCGCTGGCCATGGATCGGCGGCATCTACTTCTCGGGCCGCTCGGGCGGCTGGCTCTCGATCGAAGATCCGTCGGGCCGCATGACGGGTCGCACGCTGATCGCCATGCAAAAGCAGGTTGGCGCCGCGCTGAAAGCGTTCAAGGCGCACATGGTCAAGGAGTATCCGCGATGAACGCATGGGATGGCACGTCCGCTGGCTGGCGCGCTCGCCTCGAATCCGTCGAAGCGACGCGGTACGAGGCGCGCTCGCGCGAAGAGATCCGCGCGCTGAACGCGGATCCCTCGCCCGGCTTCTACGTCTCGGCCATGAACGATGGCGGCGACAAGCTGCTCGCTGAGGGACCGTTCGAACACCATGCGGAAGCCTTGTGCGCCGTGTGGGGTGTGTCGCAAGCATGGGCGGACGTAGACCCCCGGTCGTGCTGGTACGCATGGGGGACGGCAAAGGTTCACGGAGGAAAGCGATGAAACGTCGCCAGAAACCCGACCCCGCCGCGTGGCGAAACTCGCCCGCGGGCGACGAGAAGTACCGGGCCGCTCGCGCGGAAGCGCAAAAGCGCGCCAACGAGCTTGGCTACGACTACGGCATCGAGGCGAACGATCTGTTCCGCTCGTTTCACGTGTTCATGCTTCCCAGTGCGCAGCACCGTTGCGGCCACGAGCTGAGCTGCGAAGTCGTCCACCCGGAGCGCCTCGAAAACTGCAAGCCAGGGCACGGGCCCGCGCCTACGCGGGAAGAGATCCGAAAGGTGTACAACCAATGAGCAGCAAGCCGAACGGCCTCGGGGTAGGCGTGTGCGACGTCTGCGGACGCAAGTACACGTGGGGGTGCGGTCACTCGGGCTCGCAAGAAAGCGAGTTTCGACGGCACTATGCGACGGGCAAGCATCAGCGGCGCGAGTGCAAGTGCTACGGGCACGACCACTGCGACCCGAAAGCGTGCAAGCTCGCGGGGCATCGGACGCCGGGTTACGTCCCCTTCTACCAGCACACGCCGGAGCCTGAGAAAAACTGGCGCGTCGTATGGGTGAGCGACGACAAGCAAAGGCGCGGCGTCCTATGCCCGGGGCCGTTCACGCATGACGAGGCGTGCGAGGCTCTCTCGCGATTCACGGTTCGCCCGAGTCGACGGATCATGGTGGAGCCGATCCGATGACCGCGCCGCTCACCAAGCCGGGCGCCCACGGCACCCTCTACCGCTACGCGATCAGGTACCGCGACAAGTACGATCCCTGCTGCCCCGAGATGGTATGGCACTGCTGGGCGTACAACCTCGACCACGCCGAAGAGAAGTTCTACGACGACGGAGACGATGGCTGGGCGATCGTGTCGCTGGCGCGCGCGCTGGACTCTGTCTCGCAGCATCGCGCCGTGCAGCACGCGCCGACGGGTGGACGATGAGCCTCGATAGGCAGCGCGCCCGCGAGATCGTTTCCGCCGCCGCTGCGCAGGTGGAAGATCCGAACACGTCCGACTGGTTGCGCGTCGACCGCGAGGGCACGTGGGAGAAGACAGCGGCCGAACTGCTCGAAAGCACGGCCGAGAAAGCCGCATCGCTCAACATGACGGCGGCCGAAGTTGACGCCGCAATCGCGGGCAGGCTGGCCTACACGGCTCTTACGGCGCAGCTGGCGCACTTGAAGAAGAAGAAGCGCGCCAAGTGAATCAACGCGGCCCCGGGCCGTCCAACGATTGAAAGGTGGAGACGATGGCAACCGAAGAGATCGAGGTGCCGGAGCATGCCGGCATGACGGGGACCTATAGTCCCGAGGACAACAAGCTCAGACTCTACAGCCTGCACCGCTTGCCACGCGAGACCTACGATCGCGTGCGCGCCGCGGGATTCATCTGGGCGCCAAAGCAAGACCTGTTCGTCGCGCCCATGTGGACGCCCGAGCGGGCGGATCTGCTGATCGAGCTCTGCGGCGAGATCGGCGACGAGGATACGTCGCTGGTCGACCGCGCCGAGGAGCGCGCGGAACGCTTCGAGGTCTACAGCGACAAGCGCGAGGCGGACGCGCATCGAGCGCACGAAGCGGTGGCCGCCATCGCGGACAACATCCCGCTGGGTCAACCGATCCTCGTCGGCCACCATTCCGAAAAGCATGCGCGCAAGGATGCGGAGCGCATCCGTAACGGCATGGCGAAGGCCGTCAAGATGTGGGAAACGTCCAAGTATTGGGAGGCTCGCGCCAAAGGCGCCGTGCGGCACGCCAAGTACAAGGAGCTTCCCGGCGTGCGCCAGCGCCGGATCAAGACACTGGAAGCCGACAAGCGCCGGCACGAGCGACGGCGTGATGCGTCGATCCTGTTCGCGTCCAAGTGGCGGGCGCCGGACCTGACGCGCGAGCGCGCCATGCAGATCGCCAACTTCGACCGCGGGATCCCGTTCGGCACGTGGTCGGGCCTGGAGAAGTCGGAGCTCACGGCCGAGCAGGCGCGCGAGACGGCGCTCGCATCGCACGAGCGGATCGTCGCGGACGCCGAGCGGTGGATCGCGCACATCGATCTTCGCCTGGGCTACGAGCGCGTCATGCTAGGTGACGTGCCCGAGCCGGTGAAGGTCAGGTGCGCCCTGCCGCCGATGGTCAACTACCCGGGCGAGGGCTTCCACCACATGACCAAGGCGCAATGGGCCGCCTTGCATCAGGATTACAAGGGCTCTCGCGTCGTCGCGGGATGCCGCGTGCGGTCCGCCGTCATTCACACGAACGGATCGAGCGGCTTGTGCGCG
>DAHUXU010000667.1 GCA_027307005.1 Gemmatimonadota bacterium | reverse complement strand
CGGTCTTGCCCACGCCGGCCTCGCCCACGAGAATCGGGTTGTTCTGACGACGCCGCGTGAGGATGTCGACGCACTGCCGCACTTCGAAGTCGCGGCCCAACACCGGATCGATCTTGCCGTCGCGCGCTTTCTGCGTCAGGTCGACCGTGTACTGATCCAAGTTAGGCGTGCGTCCGCCTGCCGCGCGCGGCGCGCCCGCGCCGGCGTCCGGGGCCTCGCCGGCGCCGCCCCCGATCTCCTCCGAGGACGACGCCACGATCGCCGCCAGGTCCTTCCGCAGCGCCTCGGCGGGGATCTTCGCGAACTCCTTGCTGGCGTCGCCAACCATGCGCGCCAACTCGGGATCGGATGCGAGCGCGAGAATCGTGTGGCCGCTTCGTACCCTGCTCGCGCCGAAGTCGACCGACCCGATGGTCCACGCCTCGGTGAACATCTCGACGAGCTTCGGGCTCAGCACCGGCGTGCGCGCGTTGCCGGTTTTGAGGCGGTCCAGGCTGCGCGTGAGCTCGCCCGCGAGGCGCGAGCGGTCGATCCCGTAGTGCTTGAGGATGAACGTCAGGTCGCTGTCGGGCACGTCGAGCAGCTTCATGAGGTAGTGCTCGACTTCCACGTCGTAGTGGGTGCGCGAGAGGCACAATCCGGCGGCCGACTCGAGTGCGTTGCGGGTCACCGGGTTGAGCTTGCCGATGAGGTGCTTCAGGTTGACGGTCATGAGACGCCGGTCCGGGCTTAGAGAGTGAGAACGGTTTCGTCTGGGTCGCGGTCGAGCGGCGCGCTGCGGAGCCAGGTGCACCAGCCTAACGGTGCGGCGCCTTCGTCATCGGCGCCGAGCGTGCAGGCAGGCACCTCATCGCGGTCGAGCACAAGCTGCAGCTCGACGTCGGTCCGGCCGCCCGTAAAGAAGGCAGCGAGCGCGCGGATTTCTGCATAGGCGTCGCCATCGGGCAGGAACATGTCGTACGCGGCGCGCCGCATGGGGCCGAGGCGAATGCGAATCCTGGCTTGCTGGTCCCACGTTTCGTCGCCTGCCACCGCGCCTAACCCGAGCGCCGTCGACGCGGTGTCGTCGTCGCCTAACTCGCACTGGGTGTCGGTGTCCAGCGGGTACCAGCCGCCGACGAACTGCTCGATCTCGGCCGGCACGCCGAAATAGTCTTCGATCAGGTGCTCGAGCGCTACGGCCGGCCGCGTCGGCAGCGCGAACAGGCCGCTGTAGAACAACAGGGATTCGTCCCGCACCGGCATCCGGCGGGCGAGCCCCGGCGTGCCGATGCCCACCAGGTCCATCAGATGACGCATGAGCGGATCCGACCCTTCGCGCTCGTGCGGCACGATGAACCGGTTCTTCTCCCACGCGCGATAGAACAGCGAGATGATGCGGTGGTTGAAGATGTCGATGAAGTCGCGGGCCGCCGTATCCCGCACGCGCTCGCGCTCGGCGATGAGCGACGTGTAATGCAGCGGCAGCACGCCCTGCGGTCCCGTTAGGCCCATGAAGTTGACGCGCATGCGCGCCGGGCCGTCCGCGTCCATGTCCAGCGACTGGATCTGGCTGGCCGGGAATGCAATCGCCGCGTGCGCGCCGAAGCGCACGACTTCGTCGGCCGGCGACCCGAAGCCGCCCACCGGCGCGCGCGTCGGCCGCAGCCGTTCCAGGTGGTGGACGGCCTGGAAGAACTCGAACGAGTTCGGGTCGTCGCGGAGCGCGCGCTCGAGCGCGTCGGAAGTCAGAGCAGCGTCTTCCATCCGGCCCTCGGCGGCCATACGCGCATCACGTCCTTTCGCTGCGTGGTGCGCGCGGCAAGAATCGAAAAGCTGTTGATCGACGCGTACAATCCAAGGAATCGTTCGAGCACCGTCGCGAACAAGAACGCGCCGCCGCCGGTGAACTGCTCCTCATCGAGCGTGATGTCGACGCGGGTCCCGCGGGCGAAGCTCAGTCCGTGCGCGGACGAGACGCGGGAGTACGCCGGTCCGCTGGACACGTCCACGAGGCCCTGGATCTGTTTTTCGGCCGCGGCGGTGTCGGCGAAGTTGTGCAGCCGCAGGATCTCGCGCAGCGCTTCGGCGCCGCCCTCGACGAGCGAGAGGTAGTTGAGCGAGAGCTGCGAGATGAGACGCCACAGCTGCGGCTGGCCTAACGGCGGTTCCACCACCGACGTCGGCTTCACGATGGCCGTGATGCGCTTGATCGGGCCGCCGCCGTCGAGCTCGTGGTCGCCGGCCTCGCTGCCGAACGGCAGCCGGCTGGGCAGGTCCGCGTTGTTGCAGGTGAGACGCGCCGTCACCGCATCGGAATCCGGCTCGACGGGCGATGACGACAGGTCGACGAACGACAGGTAGACATCCGAGCCGCCATCGGGGCGCCAGCCCGCGGTGCGCCTCACCGAGTGCCAGAAGAGCTGCGGCGTGTTGCAGTTGGTCGCGTGGCGATAGGAATAGAAGGGTTCG
>DAHUXU010000664.1 GCA_027307005.1 Gemmatimonadota bacterium | reverse complement strand
CGCAACACGTACGTCCCGCTCGGCACCACCGCCGGCACCGTCTGCGGAATCTGCCCGGTCGCCACGCTCGTCCCGTCGACCAATGAAAGCTCCCACCGCGCTCCGTTAGGCTCCGCGTCCACCGCCACCGCGCCGCAGGCGCGCGGCGCGAGCTTCACCTTGGCCTCGCCCCGCTCCGGGATGCGCACCACCGTGCTGTCCGTCGCCCACGTGCAGCCCGGCATCGACTGGAGCGCGGCCATCACGCGGTGCTCCCCCGACGCGAACCGCGTCCCGCTCCAATTGCCGTGCGATACCTCTCTCCCATCCACGCTGACCACAGCGGCCGCCGGCGCCAGGATCCGCAGTACCGGCGCCGGCGCGGGCGCCGGCGCGGCCGCCAGCACAGTGTGCGGTGGGGTCACCGTTGCCGACGCGGACTCGACACGGGTGGGCGACTGCGACGCCGGCGCACTCGCCAGCGCGGAATCGGCACCGTGCCGGGCCATCGGCGCCGGCCCGTGCGCCGGCTCGCCGCGCCACCGGCTCAGCGCCAGCACGGCCACGATGACGAGCGCGCCTAACGCACCGGCCGCCGCCATCCACCGCGGCCGCTTCGTCCAGCGGCGCCACCAGTCGCTCGCCATCTCCACGCCGCTCTGGACCGTCACGCCCGCCACCGGCGTCGGAATCATGACCGTCGCTTCCGTGTCGGGCGTCGACGCCCTGCCTAACAATTGGATGAGCTCGGCGTGCAGGGCATCGCCCGTCGGATAGCGGGCGGCGGGATCCTTCTCCAGACACTTGAGGATCACGCGCTCGACCCCCCGCGACAGGGCAGGGTTGAACGACCGCGGCTTGGGCGGCAGATCCTCCACGTGCTGGCGCGCGATCTCGTACCAGTCCTCGCCCTGGAACGGCAGCACGCCCGTCCCGGCCCGGAACAACGTCACGCCTAACGAATAGATGTCGCCGCGGCCGTCGAGCGCCAGGCCGCGCGCCTGCTCGGGCGAGAAATAGTGCGGCGTCCCCACCACCATGTTCGTCCCGGTCTGCTCGATGTAGCCCGTCACCGCGCGCGCGATGCCGAAGTCGGCCACCACCGCGTTGCCGTGCTCGTCGAACAGAATGTTGTCCGTCTTGATGTCGCGGTGAATCACCCCCTCGCGATGCGCGAACCCCAACGCAGCGGACACATCCATGCCCAACCGGATGAGCAGCGTCTCGGGCAAGGTGCCCATGATCTTGAGCCGCTGGTCGAGGCTGGTAGGCAGAAAATCCATCACGAAAAAGACGGCGTCGGCCTCGCGACCCACCGCCAGAATCCGGATGATGTTCGGATGCCTGAGCTTGGCCGCCGTCGACGCCTCGCGCCGAAACCGGCTCTCGAAGGTCTCGTCCCCCGCGTACTGGGGCTTCAACACCTTGATGGCAACGGGAATCTCGAGCTCGGGATCGTATCCGCGGTATACCCACGCGAAACCACCCGACCCGACGACCTCGTCGATGCGGAAGCGACCCAGCTGCTTGCCGACGTAGCGCTCAGGCACGACGCTCAAGCCTTTACAGAGAAGTCGACCGCAACTAAATTACTGTGCTTCAACGAATTCGGCCAACGAGAGAGTAACGTGTCGGGGGAATATACATAATGGCGTTTGTCAAAGCTCCGGTCATTGAAAAGTACCGCGCACACGAGACGGATAGCGGGTCGTCAAAGCTACAGGTAGCGCTCCTCACCGAGCGGATCAACTACCTCACCGACCATTTCCGCGTCCACCAGAAAGACAACCACTCTCGGCGTGGTCTGCTCAAGATGGTCGGGCGTCGTCGCAGAATCCTCGACTACATGAAGCGGACGGACCTTCAAGGGTATCGCCAGCTCATCACCGAGCTTGGACTGCGTCACTAAATCACCGGCTTACGACTTCCGCGCGGGCGCCACATTCCTGGTCCCCGCGCGTTTTGTGTTCCCGCTACGAGTACAACCATGATGCAACGACTAGAAAAAGAATTCGCCGGCCGCAAGCTGGTGATCGAGACCGGCCGGATGGCCAAGCAGGCCGCCGGATCCGCGCTCGTCCAGTACGGCGAAACGATGGTGCTGGCGGCAGTCACCGTCAGCGACAGCCTGAGCCCCCTGCCGTTCTTCCCGCTCACCGTCGAATACAAAGAGCGCACCTATGCCGCCGGAAAAATTCCCGGCGGATTCATCAAGCGCGAAGGGCGCCCGCACGACGAAGAAATTCTCTCCGCGCGGATCATCGATCGCTCCATTCGCCCGCTCTTCCCGGAAGGCTTCAAGAACGAAGTGCAGGTGTTCCTCTACGTCATCTCCGCCGACCAGGAGAATGACGCCGACGTGCTGGCACTGCTCGCCACCTCGTTCGCGCTCAACGCGTCCCGCATCCCGTTCCTCGGGCCCATCGCCGGCGTCCGGTTAGGCCGCCTCCAGGACAAGTGGGTGGTCAACCCCACCTTCCAGCAGCTCGCGTTCAGCGACATGGACGTCATCGTCGCCGGCTCCAAGGACTCCATCGTCATGGTGGAAGGCGGCGCGCTCGAAGTCTCCGAAGAAGACGTCATCGAAGGGTTAGGCATCGCGCACCGCGCCATCCAGGAGCTCATCGGCTTCCAGAAGGAGCTGCTCGCCAAAGTCAAAGTCGAGAAGATGCAGTGGACCCGCGCCGACCATCCGGAAGAGCTCCAGGCCCGCGTCAAGGATCTGGCCGAAGGCCGGATCGGTGAAGCGATCAATCGCAAGGACAAGCACGAGCGCATCGACGCCATCGAGCTCGTCAAGCGCGAAGTGATCGCCGCGGTCACCACCGACTTCCCGGACAACGCCCGCGACATCGCCGACCTCTTGGGCGACGTCGAATACCGCGCTCTCCGCTCGCAAGTCATCGAACGCGGCGAGCGCGTGGACGGCCGCAAGGTCAACGAAGTCCGCCCGATCACCATCCAGACGGGCATCCTCCCGCGCGCCCACGGCTCGGCCCTCTTCACGCGCGGCCAGACGCAGGCGCTCGTCGTGGCAACGTTAGGCACCGCCAACGACGTCCAGCGCCTCGACACCATCGACGAGCCGTCCGAGACGACCAAGACGTTCATGCTGCACTACAACTTCCCGCCGTTCTCGACCGGCGAGGTGCGGCCGATGCGCGGCACGAGCCGCCGCGAAATCGGCCACGGCAACCTGGCCGAGCGTGCGCTGCAGCCCCTGTTGCCCGACTTCGAGAAGTTCCCGTACACCATTCGCGTCGTGTCCGACGTCCTCGAGTCCAACGGATCGTCGTCCATGGCGAGCGTGTGCGGCGGATCGCTCGCGCTGTTCGATGCCGGCGTGCCGTACCAGGCGCCCGTGGCAGGCGTCGCCATGGGCCTCATCAAGGAAGGCGATCGCTACGCCATCCTAACGGACATACTCGGCACCGAGGACCATTTAGGCGACATGGACTTCAAGGTGGCGGGTACGGAAACCGGCATCACGTCCATCCAGATGGACATCAAGATCGAAGGCCTCGATCTCAAGATCATGCGCGAAGCGCTGGCCCGCGCGCGCGAGGGACGGCTGCACATCTTAGGCGAGATGAACAAGGTGCTCGCCCAACCGCGGCCCGATCTCTCGCCGTATGCGCCGCGCATCGTCACCCTGATGATCAACCCGGAGAAGATCGGCGACCTCATCGGACCCAAGGGCAAAACGATCCGCGGGATCCAGGACGAGACGGGCGCCGAGATCACGGTGGAGGACACAGGCCTGGTCACGATCGCCGCCGTGGGCGGCGAGGCAATGGAGAAGGCGCGCTCGCTGGTGCAGGCGCTCACCAAGGAGCCCGAGATCGGCGCCACCTACGACGCCGTGGTCAAGAGCACCACGCCGTTCGGTGCCTTCGTCGAGATTCTGCCGGGCACTGAAGGCCTGGTGCACATCTCCGAGCTCCAGCACGGCCGCACCGAGAAAACCGAAGACGTGGTCAAGAAGGGCGACACGGTGCGCGTGAAGCTCATCGACAAGGATGAACGCGGACGCTTGCGTCTCTCGATGAAGGCGCTCATTCCGAAGCCGGAAGGCACGCCCGACCAGCCGAACGAAGGCCGCGGCGAGCGCCAGCGCAGCGAACGTCCGCAGGGCGGTGGAGACCGCGAACCCGCGGCCGCCGGCGCCGGCGGCGGCGAGCCCGAGCCCCACAACGGCGGCGACGCCGCCGAATCGCACGGCCGCCCGCGCTCGCGTCGCGGAGGTCGCTCGCGGCGGTGAGCCCGGTTAGGCGAAAGCCCGACACCGGGCTGCGCCGCACCACGCTGCCCAACGGACTGACCGTGCTCTCGGAGTACATGCCGGGAGTGCGGTCGGTCAGTTTCGGAGCCTGGGTGCGCGCGGCATCGGTCCACGAGCCGCGCGACCGCATGGGCGTCTCGCACCTGCTCGAGCACAAGGTCTTCAAAGGCACGCGCTCCCGCTCGGCCCGCGAGATCGCGCTGTCGCTCGAAGTGTTAGGCGGATCGCTCGACGCTTACACCGCACGCGAGCACACGTCGTACCAGGCGCGCGTGCTGGATGAACACCTGCCGCAGGCGGCCGACGTCATCGGCGACCTCGTGTTCCAGCCGCTGTTGCGCGCCGAAGACCTGCGCCTCGAGCGCAAAGTCGTCCTCGAGGAAATCGGCATGGTCGAAGACACGCCCGATGACCTCGTGTTCGAACTGCACAACGAAGCGATGTGGGGCTCGCACCCGTATGGCTATTCGATCCTCGGCACGCGCGAAACGGTGAGCTCGCTCGGCGTCCGCGAGCTGCGCGAGCTGCATTCGCGCGCGTACCACCCGCCGCAGGTCGTCGTGGCCGCGGCCGGCAACGTGGATCACGATCGGCTGCTCGAGATTCTCGAGCAAACCGGTTGGGCCGCCGTCGCGCGCGGCGCTGCAGCGCCGCTCGAAACGCCGGCGCTCGTCCCTGCGCCGCCGTCGGAGCGTCACGTGCCGCGCGAAGGTGCGCAAACGCACATCGTATTCGGTTCACCGACCGTGGCGCACAGCGATCCGCGCCGCTACGCGGTCGTGCTCGTGGACACGGTCCTCGGCGGCGGGATGAGCTCGCGGCTTTTCCAACGCGTGCGGGAAGAACTCGGTCTCGCGTACTCGGTCTATTCATTCCAGAACTTTCATCCCGAGACGGGCTCGCACGGCGTTTATGTGGGCACCGCGCCCGAGACGGCGGTCGAGGCGCGCGCCGCGATCTTCGACGAGCTGGCGCGCCTTACCGCCGACAGCCTCACGCCCGGGGAAATTGCGGAAGGGAAGAGCCAGCTCAAGGGACAAGTCACCCTGTCGCTGGAAAGCCCGTCGTCCCGGATGTATCGTGCTGCCGGCGTCGCGCTGTACGACGAGCCGTTTCGCTCGCTCGACGACGTTCTGGCCCTGATCGATGCGATCACGCCCGAGTCGGTGGCCGAGGTGTCGCGAGCGTACTTCGAGCCGGACCGACAAACCGTTCTGGCGTTGGGCGACGGCGACTGGTAGCATCCGCCGGCGGCCATTCCGCCTTTCACTTTCCGACAACCTGTACACCACCATTTCGAGCCATGCTCATCGGCGTTCCGAAAGAGATCAAAACGAACGAAAACCGCGTCGCGCTGGTGCCGGCGGGTGCGGAGTCCCTGGTCGCCAGCGGTCACACGGTGCTCGTCGAGAAATCGGCGGGTGAAGGCAGCGGGTTCGCGGACGATCTGTACGTGAAGGCGGGCGCGACGATCGCGCCGGGCGCCGACGCGGTGTGGAAGCAGGCCGACATGATCATGAAGGTGAAGGAGCCGATCGACGTGGAGTGGAAGCGGATGCGGAAGGGGCAGACCATCTTCACGTACTTCCATTTCGCGGCGGACGAGCGGTTGACGCGCGCGCACATGCAGAGCGGGGCGACGTGCATCGCGTACGAGACGGTGCAGTTGCCGAACGGAGAGCTGCCGCTCTTGACGCCGATGTCGGAGGTGGCGGGGCGCATGGCGGTGCAGGAGGGTGCGCGCTACCTGGAGAAGCTGCACGGCGGCCGCGGCGTTCTGTTAGGCGGTGTGCCCGGCGTGCCGCCGGGCAAGGTCGTGATCCTGGGCGGCGGCGTGGTGGGCACGCACGCGGCCAAGATGGCGGCCGGGTTGGGCGCCAAGGTCACGATCCTCGACATCTCGCTCGAGCGGCTCCGCTATCTCTCCGATGTGATGCCGGCCAACGTGACGCTGGTGTACTCCAACCGCCACACGATCCTCGAGCAGATCGCGACGGCGGATCTCGTGGTGGGCGCGGTGCTCGTGACGGGCGCCAAGGCGCCGAGGCTCGTGCGCAAGGAAGACCTGAAGATCATGCAGCCCGGCTCGGTGATCGTGGATGTGGCGATCGACCAGGGCGGCTCGGTGGAGACGATTCACGCGACGACGCACGAGAATCCGGTGTACGTGGTGGATGGTGTGATCCACTACGGCGTGGCGAACATGCCGGGCGGCGTGCCGCGCACGTCGACGCTGGCGCTGACCAACGCGACGTTCCCGTACGCGCTGCAGCTGGCGAACAAGGGGTGGAAGCGCGCGCTGTGCGAGAACGCGTCGTTGGCCAAGGGGCTCAACGTGGTGGACGGCAAGGTCGTCTATCCGGCGGTGGCCGAAGCCTTTGGCCTGGACTACACGCCGGTGGAACGCGCGTTGGCGTGACGCCGCCGTGCATCCTGTGCTACCACAAGGTCGACCGGCGCGTTGAGTTCGGCGTCACGCGCCTGTCGCCCCGGCGGTTCGCTCGGCAAATGGAGCGGCTCGCGCGCACGGGATACACCACCCTCACGCTCGCCGAGCTCCGTGCGTGCCTAACGGGCGTCCGGCGGCCCGCGCGCACCGAGATCGCGATCACGTTCGACGACGGCTATCGGGCGCTGCGCGACCACGCGTTCCCGGTGCTCGCCGCGCACGGCTTCACCGCGATCTGTTTCGTCGTCACGGACTATGCGGGGAAGCTCAACCGCTGGGACGTGGCGTACGGCGGCCGCCGATTCGCGCACCTCGCGTGGCGCGACATGCGGCGCTGGCAATCACGCGGCATCGAGTTCGGGTCGCATACTGCGACGCACCCGCGTCTCACGTGGCTCGACGAACGCGAGGTGACGCGCGAGCTCGCGCAATCCCGCGGCGACCTGCGCGCGGCACTCGATGTCGACCCGTACGCTCTGAGCTGGCCGTTCGGCGTGCACGCCCAACGCGAGCGTGCGATTGCCCAACGCGAG
>DAHUXU010000641.1 GCA_027307005.1 Gemmatimonadota bacterium | reverse complement strand
AAGGGGACGCAGCAGGGCGCGGCCGGTCGCGAAGCGCTGACGCGCACCGGCGTGGTGGTCGGGACGCTCCAGTACATGAGTCCCGAACAGTTAGGCGGCGATCCGATCGACGGCCGCAGCGACCTCTATGCGCTCGGCTGCATGCTGTACGAGATGCTCACGGGCGAGTCGGCGTTCGCAGGGTCGACCATCGAAGCGCGGCTGCAGCGCCGCCTCACCGGCGAACCGCTGCATCCGCGAGGCGTCAATCCGTCAGTGCCCGTCTGGCTCGATGCGTTGGTCGCGAAAGCGCTGGCGCGCGAGCCCGGGGCGCGTTTTCAGACCGCGGCGGACCTGCGCGACGCATTGGCGTTAGGCGCGGGCGGCGCGCCATCGCCATCGCCATCGGCGTCGCCATCGCCGCGCGCCCGCCGTCTCTGGTTCTCGGCCGGCGCTCTCGCCGGCGCGGCGACGCTCGTCGTCCTCGGTATGACGTGGCACCGCAACGAGACCGAGCAGGCGGACGCGAGCCATCCTCAGGTGAGCGTGCCGTCAGCGCCTGCACCGGACTCGGCCTCCGTGCGAGCGCCGGCGGCCGTTGCCCCGGCAACTGCCGACAGCAGCCCGCCGTCGGCATCGCCCAGGCGCCAGCCGGCGGCGGCGCGCAGCTCGGCAGACGTGACGCCGACATCGCAGCTGGACCTGATGCAGGTTCAGCGCGCCGCGCTCGCCGCCCGCCAGACCGCCATCGATTCCGGCGCGGCCGAGTCCAGCGTTAGGCGCGGCGACCGGCTCATGCAGGCGGCCGACAGCGCCATCGCGCGCCGCCGCTTCGACCTCGCGATGCGCGCGATGCTCGACGCGCGGTCCACGTGGCGCGCGGCGTCGGACAGTGCGGCCGCCGTGCGCCTAACGGAACACGCGGCCGTGCCGAGCGGCAGCGCCGCCGGGCCGCCTCCCACACCGCCGTCATCCCCGCCGCCGGCCGGGTCGCCGGCGCACACCATCGCGGCGGCGCCGGTCGACCCGACGCCGGGCATTCAGGCGGCGATCGCGACGTACGCCCGAGCGCTCGCGTCGCGCGACATCGCGCAACTGCGCGCCGCCTATCCGGCGCTCACCGCCGACGAAGCCCGACGCTGGCAAGAGATCTTCGATGCGACCAACAGTATCACCGCCTCGCTCTCGCTTGCCGGGCCGCCGCACGTGTCGGCATCCGGCAGCGCCGACGTCGACGTGACGGCCACCTTCGACTTCGACTACAAGCGCGGCGCCGATGGCGAGCGCCACCCGACCGTGACCTACCACGCCGTGCTCGTGCGCGATGGCCAGCAGTGGAAGCTCGCCTCGATCAAATGACGCCGCGTCAAAAGTTGTACTCGAGCCCTAACGTCCAGATGACATCCGGCCGCAGTCCGCCGCGGTTCATCGGCAGGATCATGTTCACGACGCCGGTCGCGCCCGAGTCCATGCGCAGCTTGACCCCGAACGACGCGTTGACGATGTCATCGCGCTCGTTCGGAATGTTGGTCGGCGTCACGGTTCGCTGGAACGGCGCGATGATGTGAACGACGGGCGGGATGGTCAATTTGCTCGCGCCGAGCTGCCATTCGGAGATGATGTCGAACGACATGGTGGCCCAGTCGCTCATCAGATGATCGAAGCCGCCCGTTGCCAGCATCGCGTTGTTCTCGAGCGATCCGCCGCGATAGAAGAATCCGCCGTTGAAGTGCGGCGTGAAGTTGCCGAACCGCGCCGAAAACACGCCGAGTCCGCGAAAGCCGAACGCGCCGGCGCCGAGGAAGTTGTCCGCGTTGCCGGTGGGCAGCCGCGCGTCGGCGAGGAGCGAGAAGCTCGCGCGCTGGGACGAGTTGAGATTGAGTTTCGCGCGCAGCGAGATGTCGCCTAACCCGGTGGCGGCGCCGGCGGCGGCGCTCTGCGCCGTCAACACGGGATCCGTCGGCGTCCCGGAGAAAAAATGCGCGGCCGGTGTGCCGAACGGTACGATCTGCGCGTCGCTCGAGCCGCTCACCGACACGTGCGCGACCGGGATCGACACGCCGAGGTCGAGCCGGTCGGTGACGCCGTACGTGAGGTAGAACGAGCTCACGTACATGTTCACCTGCAGCTGCGTGCGCACTTCGATGAAGTCGTTCTCGTAGGGCGAGTCCCCGAGACCGGGCGCGCCGACATCCTGATGCGTGAAATTGAGCTCGATGTCGTTGAGCGGAATACCGCGCAGCGTGCTGAAATCGACGTTGGTCACGTTCGCGCCGACGAGAAGCCGGCCGCGGCCTAACGTTTGCCCGCGCTCGCCGAACACCGGCCCCGAGGACTCGGCGGTCTTCTGCGGGAGGCCGTTCACGAACGTGAAGGTCGCGCCGCTGCTCGCCGCGCTCACCGGCACGTCGGCCGAGCTCAGTCCGATGGCGTCCGCCAGGAACGAGAGAATCGTCGCGTTGCCCGCGACGTCGGCCGGGATGAAGTGATCGCCGTGGCCGTTTTGCGCAAGCACAGAGCCGGCGAGACACAACGGCTGCCCGCAGTCGCCGAAGGTGAACAGCTTGGTGATCGTGGAGCGCAGTCCTTGCGCATGGAGCGGCCCGGCGAGGAAAAGGAGGGAAGCCGCGTACGCCAGCTTGCGTCGCATGGTGGGATCCTGTCCGAGGGAGGTGGGACAAGATAACGCCGCATGATGGCGCACGGCATCACAGCGGCCCGCGACCGGGCCGTCGCGTCGCGCCGCTCACCCGGAGCCGCCGTCAGCCTCCCCGCATGGCGATGTTGTGCCGCCGTGACGGCCGGCGCGGCCACGGCCACGAGCGCGACGACCATCTCCATCGTGATGGCGCCGCCAGGCACCAGCGTGTCGTTAGGCGACCGTCGACGCAACGCCGCGTTCCGCTCATTCGGTGCGCAGCGCTTCGAGCGACCGACGCGCGCGGCACGTCGTGCCGGCAGGTAGCTCGCAATGGGTGCTGCAACCGTGAGTGCGACGATCGCGGCCCCGATCGACGGCGCGTCGAGCGCCCCGACGCCAAAGACCTGCGAGCGAATGAGTCGCGTGGCGGCGACCCCTGCCGGCAATCCAATCGCGACGCCGCACGACGCCAGGCGCACGGCTTCGCCCAGCACCATCGCCGATGCCGACCGTACATGTCCCGTCACGCGCCAAGTGATGGTCCAGGTGACGGCTTGGTCACGCGAGCGCTCGAATGTGGGGTCCCATTCGCCAAGACGTCCGGTCGCTGGTCTTTCCAACGGGGAGCTCAAATGCAAACAGCCCAGTCACACGTTCTCGCAATCCGGCCAGCGGCGCTCATGCGATGGCTTGCCGCAACCGTCATCCTTGCGTCCGTCGCATGCGGCGGGTCGAGCTCGACGTCGCCGTCCACCGGACCAACGGGAGAATTCAAGGGCACGCTCGTGGGCGACGGCGCGAGCGGAGTGTTGACCATTACTTTCCCGGCATCGGTCGCCAGCCGATCCCAGCGTCCGTCGGGATTTTCATTGGTGCAGGTTGCTGAGGCTGGCACAGTCGAACAGGTCACGGGCACGCTTACGCTCACGCCAGGCGGCGAAGTCATCGCGATGACCGGCACGTACGACGCGAGCGCCGAGCCGCAGCTCGTACTTGCCGGCAGCGGATACGGACTCGCCGGCGACTACTCCGCGGCGAACGGTGTGATCACCGGAACTTCCACCTTCCCCAACGGCAAGACCGGACTCTGGACGGTCTCGACCGACGCCGCAGCGGTGAAGGTGTTCTGCGGCACGTACACCAGCAGCCAGGGAAACGGCGGCGGCACTTGGAACCTCGTGCTCGACTCGAAGAACAACCTGACGGGTGTCGCCACGGTCGCCGGCCAACTACAAGGTACGCTGTCGGGCACGTCGCTCTCGGTGACGTACACGGGCGGTACGGCTTCGGGCACACTCGATCCGTCCACGGGCGCCGGCAGCGGAACGTACGATGCGCCCAACATCGGTCAGGGCGACGCAGGCGATTGGACGGCCAATACGGGCGGCTGCTGATTTTTTCCTCGAAACGCGCACGGCGGCGGCTTGCGCCGCCCTGCGCGTCCACCTCGCCGCACCCGGGCATCGAGCGTTAGGCCATCAGTGCGCCGACGCCGCTATCGCACGACGTCGTATTCGCTCTGGACGAGGCCGCCGCCGAACTGGCGCGTCGCCACGTGCCTAACGACAATGTCGCGCGTGAGCGGTCCGAAGAGCGGGATGCCCGAGCCGATGAGCACCGGCACGCGCGTGACGATGAGACGATCGATCAGGCCGGCCTCGAGAAATCGCTGGATGGTGACGCCGCCGTCCACGTAGATGTGCCCGGCGCCGCGCGCTTCCAGTTGCGCCATGACATCGCGCGGGTCGCCCGACAAGTGCTCGACCGGTGCGCCCGCGGGGATCTGCGGGAGCGGCCGACTGCTGAGCACGTAGACCGGTTTGTCGTACGGCCAACGGTCGAAGCCGAGCACGGTTTCGAAGGTGTTGCGACCGATGACGATGGAGTCGATGCCGGCCATGAATTCCGCGTAGCCGTGCGGTTCGGCGCCGCCGGCGTCCAGGAAGTCCAGCGCTCCGTTAGGCCGGGCGATGAAGCCGTCGAGGCTGGTGCCGACGAAGACGGATGCGCGCATGGGCGGGGGCAAGGGAAGCGGTGGACTCGCGGCTGCGCGATATGCGCCCGTCGGGACAGCGCGCGTCGACATGTCCGGCTCGCCTGTTTCCGGTGCGAACCGTACGCGCGTGCAGGCCGCGCATCGTTGACGTATCTCCGCGTCGTGGTAAATAGGTGGAGAGAGTCCGACTACGTCAACGTCTGGGGCGGGAGGGAATCATGTATCTCATCAGGGACATCATGTACTGCAAGCCCGGCAAGGTGCGGCCGATGGTCGAGAAGTTCATCGCCATGTCGAAGCTCGGCGAAAAATTCGGCGGTCCGCGCATGAAGGTCATGACCGACATGTGCGCCGAGCAATACTGGACGGTGGTTGCCGAGATGGAGGTGCCGGACCTCAAGACGTTCGAGGAGATGATGTCGCCGAAGACGATGTCGGCCGACGATCGGAAGCAGTTCGAGGAGGTCATGAAAGGCTACCACGATCTGGTCGACCACGGCAAGCGGGAGATCTACACGATCGAGGCCTAACGGGAGCCGGGGCGCGAGCCGCGCCCCGCGTCTGTTCGCCTAACGCACAGCCTGAGACGCTCCAACGTTCAGCCGGCCCGCGTCGAATTCGACCACCAGCGGCGGGTGCTGGTTGAAATCGCTGTAGCGGATCCAGGTCGGACGCACGCGCACGTAGATGAGCCCGGGCCAGTTGGCGCGCGAGCGGCCATCGGGCCACGCGCTGAAATACGCCGCGCGGATCCGCTCGAGCTCCGGGCCCGTCGGCTCGTCCGCCACGCCTTCGTACTGCACCGTGCGTTCGTCGCCGGGCACCGGCCCGCCGATCACGAACGCGAGCTGCGGATTCGTGCGCAGATTCGCCACTTTGCGCGTCGAGTCGAGCGTGTCGAAGACCACCTCGAGCGCATCGGTGACCGCGATGCCCACCACGGCCGCCTGTGCCGCGTTCGTCGTCGACACCGACGCTTGCACAGCGAGTTTGTTCCCCCGCATGAACGCGAGGAGCTCGGCCGTCGTCATGCGCACCACCGGAGGAAGGCTCCGCTACGATAGAACAGGCGAACATGGGGCGCAATCGCGGCGTGCTCCTGCATAGCCGCGCGCGTGTCCCAGCCCCATATTCCTCGCGGTCACGGACTTCACGTCATCATTCTTTTCGCTCTATCGTCGAGGCCGTTTTCGTGCGCACGTCCATCTCTCGCCTGATCCTTTTCCTCCTCGCTGCGGCCATCGCACCGGCCACGGCGCGCACTCAGTCGACCGATCTGTATTCGGACATGCACTGGCGCGAGATCGGCCCAACGCGGGCCGGTCGCGCACGCGCCGTGTCGGGTGCGGCCAGTCAGCCCAACGTCGCGTACATTGGATTTGACAACGGCGGCGTGTGGCGCTCGACCGACTACGGCTCGACCTGGACGCCCATCTTCGACCACCAGTCGACCGGCTCGATCGGGGCGATCGCGGTTGCGCCGTCCAACCCGAACATCATCTACGTCGGCACCGGCGCCGGCATTATTCGACCCGATCTCGCGACCGGAAACGGCATGTACAAATCCACCGACGCCGGCAAGACGTGGACGCCGATTGGCCTCGACGACAGCCAGATGATCGCGGCCGTGGACGTCGACCCGTTCAATCCCGACCGCGTCTTCGTCGCCGCGCTCGGCCATCCCTACGGGCCTAACGAACAGCGCGGCGTGTTCCGATCGACCGATGGCGGCCATACGTTCACCAAGGTGTTGTACAAGGATGAGTACACGAGCGCCAACGACGTGCACATCGATCCGTCCAATCCGATGGTCGTGTACGCGTCCCTCTGGCAGCAGCAGGAGGAATTCCGCGAAGGTGGCGGGTTCGGCGGCAACTCGGGCGGCCTGTTCAAGTCCACGGACGGCGGCACGACGTGGACGGAGCTCAAGGACGGGCTGCCAGCGTCTGTGCTCGAGGCCAACATCGCGATTTCCCGCAGCAATCCGAACGTCGTCTACGCGATGGTCGCGCAGCCGTCCAATCGGCCGGGCGTCGTCGCCGCCGGCTACGGCGCCGGCGTGGTCGCGTTCTACAAGTCCAGCGACGCCGGCGCGCACTGGACGCTCGTCGACGGTCCCGGCCTAACGAGCCGCCCCGTCGACCCGCGTCCGTTAGTCCGCATCGGCGGGGGCGACCTGCCGACCATCATCGTCGATCCCAAGGATGAGAACGTGGTGTACAGCTCCTCCACCGTGCTCTGGCGCACGGAGGATGGCGGCATCACCTGGTCCGCCGTGCGCGGCGCGCCCGGCGGCGACGACTATCAGAAAACGTGGATCAATCCGCTCAACCCGAACATCATCATCCAGGTGAGCGACCAGGGCGGCGTGGTGTCCGCCAATCGCGGCCAGTCGTGGAGCAACTGGTACACGCAGCCGACCGCCGCGATGTATCACGTCTCCACCGACAACACGTTCGTGTACCGCGTGTGCGGCGGCCAGCAGGACTCGGGCTCCGCCTGCGTGAAGAGCCGCTCCGACGACGGCGAGATCACGTTCCACGACTGGCACCCGGTCAACATCCAGGAGTACGGTGTCGCCGCGCCCGATCCGCGCGACCCGGATCTCGTGTACGGCAGCATGCGGACCAACGTCTCGCTCTACAATCGCACGACTGGCCAGACGACCTACGTCGGCCCCGACATGAGCGCGCCCGGGCCTAACGGAGACACGTACAATCGCAACGTCCGCACGATGCCCATCGTGTGGTCGCCCGAAGATCCCAACGTGCTCTATTACACGTCCAACGTCGTCTGGAAATCGGCGGACCACGCGCACTCGTGGACGCGCATCAGCCCCGATCTCGCCCGGCAGACCTGGACCGTGCCTGCATCCGCCGGCAAGTACGCGACGGACGTCACTGCATCGCCGTTAGGCACCATCACCGCCCTCGCGCCGTCGCCGCGGTCCGCCCGCGTGCTCTGGGCCGGCACCGACGACGGCAACATCCAGGTTACCACGAACGGCGGCGTCACCTGGACCAACGTCACACCGTCCGCCATCAAGCCGTGGACGCGCATCTTCAACATCGACGCCGGCCACTTCGACGATCGCACCGCGTACGCCGCCGCCAACACGATGCGAATCGACGACGCGAACCCGCACTTCTTCCGCACGCATGATGGCGGCAAGACGTGGACGGAAATCGACAACGGCATCGCGCCGGGCGCCGCTGCGAACTCGATCCGCGAAGATCCGCGGCAGAAAGGACTGCTCTACGCGGCAACCGAAACGCAGGTCTGGGTGTCGTTCGACGATGGCGACCACTGGCAGTCGCTGCGCCTCAACATGCCGGCGATTTCCGTCCGCGACTTGCAGCTCAAGGACGACAGCGCCTGTCTCTGCTCCGACCTCATCGCCGGCACACACGGCCGCGGCTTCTGGATTCTGGACGATGTGACGCCGCTCAGGCAGGAAGCGCAGGCGCTGGCCGCGCAGGACGTGTACCTCTACAAGCCGGCGATCGCGGTCCGCGTGCGATTCGCCACCAACGACCCGACACCGTGGCCGCCCGAGCTGCCGGCCGGCGAGAATCCGATGCCGGGCGGCATCATCGACTACTATCTCGCGTCGGATGCGCCGACCGCGGTGACGCTCGACATCCTCGACGCGGCCGGGAAAGTCGTGCGCTCGTACTCGAGCGACGACTCGGTGCCTAACCCGGATCCGGCGACCAACCCGACGGCCTACGACCTGGTGTGCCACGAGCGCCCAACGACGCCCTACTGCGCGCTGCCGCTCTACTGGCCGGCGCCGCCGATCGTGCTGTCGACCAAGCGCGGCATGCACCGGTTCTCGTGGGACCTGCACTATCAGCCGGTGCCGGGCCTCGCGTCGCCGTCCCGCGGCGACGAGGACGCGACCGGCGCCGTGCCGCACCACACGTACCCGCAGCCGTACGCCCCGTGGGCGCCCCCCGGCCGCTACACCGTGCGCCTAACGGTGAACGGCCGCAGCTACACGCAACCGCTCACGCTCCGCCTCGACCCGCGCGTCAAGACGTCCGCGCTGGGCCTCACCCGCCTCGCCACGCTGTCGCGCGACATGTACGATCGCGCGGTCGTGACGCGGGCCGCCTACGACTCGGCGCGCGCGCTGGCAGAGCGTACCGACTCGACGAGCGCGTTGCGCGCGAAGCTCGACTCGTTGGCGCCGCCGCCGCCGACCGGCCCGCGCCAGTTCGTTTTCGGCCGTCGCGGCGCACGCAATGCGCCGCCCACGCTCCAGAGCGCGAGCAGCGCGCTCATGGAAGCGGCCATGGCCATGCAGGGCGCCGAGACCACGCCGACGGCCGCGGAGGCAGCCGCCTGCGACCACGCCCGCGCGGAATCCGACGCGGTGTTGGCGAAGTGGAAGGCAGTGCGGGGAACGGCGCGCGCGAGGCGTTAGGCGGCGGAGCACCGCGGATGCGTCGCCGCGCGCACTCGAACCGGCGCGGCGACGGGGCGAAGCGCAGGCATCGCGGGGCGGGCGTTGGTCACTTACGACCAGGTGACCAACGCAGCGAAGCGCGGGTACAACGGGTGGCCGCGTTACGGCCGAGAGGCGGTTGGAACCAAACCACATCCACGTACAGGTCCCATGCGCATCCTTTCTGTCCGTCCATGCTCCCTCGCCGGCGTGCTGACGTTGCTGGTCGCCTGCTCGAGCCAGTCGGCGACGTCGCCCAAGCCGCCAACGCTGCAACTGACGTCGGCGCAGGCGCAGGCCATGACGCAGCGACTGCAGCAAATTGCAGCGAGCAATCCCGGGATTTCCGATCTGGCGGATTCCATCATGGTCGGCATCCAGGCGGGGGTCGGCGTCAGCGCCATCGACCTCAGCGGCGATCTCGGCGCCGGTCCGTTCTACGCGTTCGGACTCAAGCGAGTGTTCTCGGGCGCGCCGGGCTTCGGACCCGAGTTCGATGTCCTCGCCTTCGACAATCCATCGGATCCGCAGACGTTCATGATCCTGGATGTCTTCGCGTCAGGCTCGGACGCGGCGAGCGGTTCGTTCGACGGTTCGTCGGGCACGAGCGCCACCGGATTCGTGTTCCAGGTATCGGGCGACAGCAGCCTCACCTGGGCCCCGACGCAGGGCGTCGTCTCCGTCGCGGGCGACGGGCCTAACGGAGGCTGCGGCGGCTACCAGGCGCCGGCCGGCGTCACCTGCGCCCAGGAAACCATGCACATTGCGTTCAACATCACGAGCACCGTTCCCGAGTTTGGCACGGGCGGCGCCGGGCCCACGGCGGCGTTTGCCGGCGCCGACGTCCAGGGGATCGTCCTCACCTTCGCGGCCGACTCGCACGTGCAGTAGGCCGGCCTGCGCATCGTGGCCCGGCCGACGGCCGGGCTCACGATGCGAACCGTGCGCCTAGCTCTTCCACCGCCCGGTACAACGAATCGAACGACGGCACCACGAACAGCACCGGTTGGAAGTGGTCGATCTCGAACGGCTGCGCGATGACCGCATCGAGGCTGAACGGCCGCCGCTCGCAGGCCGGGCCTAACGCATTGGCCGCGTCGCCGTGGGACGAGATGAGGCCGCTGCCGTAGACGTGCGGGCCTTTGCCCTCCTCGATCAGTCCGAATTCGACCGTGAACCAGAACAGCCGGGCGAGCGCTTCCGTTTCCTGTTCGTTCCGCGCGGCCGCGCCTAACTCGCCGAACCGCTGCAGGAAATCGGCGAAGACGGGCTCGGCGTGCAGGGGCACGTGGCCGAACACGTCGTGGAAAATGTCCGGCTCCGGCAGGTAGTCGAGCTGGCTCCGCGGGCGCACCGAGAGCGTCGTCGGAAATCGGCGTTGCGCCAGACACCGGAAGAACTGGGCAGCGGGGATGAAGCCCGCCACGCCCACCGCGCGCCATCCCGTGCGCGCCCCGAGCCGTCGATTCACGTCGACCAGGTCCGGAACGCGATCCGATGCCAGGCCGATGCGCTCGATGCCGTTCAGAAACACCTCGCTCCCCGTGTCGCGCAGGGTCATCATCCGGCGCTCATACAGGAGTTGCCACACCGCGTGCGATTCGCGGTCATAGCGGGCATAATCCTGCTCGATGAAAGCGGGAAGGTCGGCGTTTTCTGATGCGATGTGCGGCGCGGCGGCGCGGCCGGTCGATGCCTGCTGCATGGTCGTGCTCCTGCCTGCGGGGGACAAAAAAAGCGGCCCGTGGAACTTCCACGGGCCGCCGGGGATCTCATGTCGCAACTTGTTCAGTCGCGCACACGCCTCCGCTCGCGTCCCGTGGCTCGGGGCACGTCGTAATAGCGGTAGGGGTAGGTGCGCAGCGCGCGATTCATGGCTCGTACGGTAGGCGGCTAACCGGCGGATGTCAACGCCACAAACCGCTTGCGCATTGCGTTGCTCCTTCCGCCGGCCATCTTCAAGCACCCACTCCCCAACCCAGGCTCTGCAATGAGACCACATTTGGTTCGCATGATCGCCGCGGCGGCGGTGTCACTCACCTGTGCGGCGCCGCTCGCTGCCCAACAGACGGGCGCATCGCATCCGCTGGACCGCGCGAATCTCGACACGACCTGCGCGCCATGCACCGACTTCTACACCTTTGCCAACGGCGGCTGGATCGCGAAGACCAGCATTCCCGCGGCCTACTCGTCCTGGGGATCGTTCAACGAGCTGCAGGACCACAACACCAACGTGGTCCATCAGATCCTCGATGACGAAGCGGCGGCCGTGCGGGACAGGAAAGCCAAGCCCGGCACCAACGAATGGAAAGTCGGCACGTTCTACGCCGCCTGCATGGACACGACGGCCATCGAAGCGTTAGGCACGAAGCCGATCGAGCCGCAGCTGCAGGAAATCGCCTCGATCAACAGTAGCGAGGCGCTGCGCGCCTCGTTGGGCAAACTGGACGCGCAGGCCGGTCTCGCGCCGTTCGGCTTCTACGTCCGGCCCGACACCAAGAACTCGAGCGAAGAAATCGCCAACGCCGGCCAGGGCGGACTCGGCCTGCCGGAGCGCGACTACTACTTCCGCAAAGACGACAAGAGCAAGGCGCTCCGTGAGGCCTACGTCGCGCACGTCACGACGATGCTCCAGCTCTCTGGCGAGAGCGAGAGCGAGGCGTCCGCGGATGCGCAGCAGATCATGGATCTCGAGACGAAGCTGGCCCAGGCCTCCATGCCGCGCGTCGCGATGCGCGATCCGAACGCGACCTATCACAAGATGCTGCTGTCGGAGATGCAGAAGCTCACGCCGGACGTCGACCTGCAGGCGTTCCTCCATTCGTTAGGCGCGCCGGTGGTGCGCGAGATCAACGTTGCCCAGCCGGCCTTCTTCAGCGCCGCGGATTCGCTCCTCACCGGCGTGCCCGTCGCGACGTGGAAGGCCTACCTCCGCTGGCATCTGTTGGACAACACGGCGGGCGCGCTGGCGTCCAGATTCGCCAATGAGAACTTCAAGTGGTCGCAGCACCTCACGGGCGCCAAGGAGCAGCTGCCGCGCTGGAAGCGCTGCGCGGCCACCGCCAACGGTGTGTTAGGCGAGGCCATCGGCCAGGAGTACGTCAAGCGCACGTTCACCCCCGCCGCGAAAGCGCGCGCGCTGGCGATGGTCGACAACCTCGTCGCCACGCTGCGCGCCGATATCCAGCAGCTGGCCTGGATGAGCGACAGCACGAAGCAGCGCGCCGTCGAGAAGCTCGATGCGTTCACGAAAAAGATCGGGTACCCGGACAAGTGGAAGGACTACAGCAAGCTCGAGGTGGAGCCCGGCCGCTACCTGGCCAATCTCCGCCACGCCTCCGATTTCCGGCGCGCCGACAACTGGTCGCGCCTGGGCAAGCCGGTGGATCGCACCGAATGGGGCATGACGCCCCCGACGGTGAACGCGTACTACAATCCGCAGATGAACGAGATCGTGTTCCCGGCCGGCATCCTGCAGCCGCCGTTCTTCGATCCGAACGCGGACGACGCCGTGAACTACGGCGCCATGGGCGCGGTGATCGGACACGAGATGACGCACGGCTTCGATGACGAGGGCCGCCAGTTCGATCCCAAGGGGAATCTCCGCGACTGGTGGACCGCCGAAGACGCGGCCAAGTACAATGCGCAGGCCAAGCTCGTCGTCGATCAGTTCAACAGCTACACCGTGCTCGACTCCACCACGCACGTGAACGGCAAGTTGACGTTAGGCGAGAACATCGGCGACCTGGGCGGCCTCAAGATCGCGTACCTGGCTCTGGAGAAGTCGCTCAAGGACAAGGGACGTCCCCCGCTCATCGACGGCTTCACGCCGGAGCAGCGATTCTTCCTCAGTTGGGCGCAGGTGTGGCGCGAGGAGATGCGGCCGGAGATGCAGCGGACGCTCGTGAACGTCAACGAGCACGCGCCGAGCAAGTGGCGCGTCGATGGGCCGCTGTCGAACATGCCCGAGTTCAGAGCCGCCTGGGGCTGCAAGGACGGCGACCCGATGGTGCGCCCCGACAGCCTGCGCGCGCACATCTGGTAGCCGGTCGCTACGGCGATTGTCTGGCGAGGGTGATCGTGCCCTTGAAGGTCCGCACGGTCATCCTCGCCGCGCCTAACCCGAGCCGGAGGTGCAAGGCGCCGCCGCGTCCGCCCTGTCCCGCCACCGGTCGCACCTGCGTGAACCCGTTCGCGATCGTGCCCGTGATCGTCGACAGATCCACGAGCGCCGATGCGGAATCCGGCAGCACGAGCGCGACGCCGCCGGCGTGATTCGAAAATTCGAACACCGCGCCGGCCGGCGGCGCTCCCTCGAACGTGATGTCGCCATCCACTGAGACGAAGCGGCCGCGCGCCACGGCGGCGCGACGCACCTCGAGTGCGCCGCGCACCGTGGCCGCATCCAGATCTTCCGGCGCGCCGGCAATGGCGAGGCGCCCGCCGCCGGTCCGAGCCCGCACCCACGGCGCCGTCACGTCGAGCGCCACGTCGCCGGCCATCGACTCCACGTCGATGCTCGACGCGGCTCCCGTTAGGCGAATGGGGCCGGACACGCTGTAGAACCACCCCGACGCGTCGCGCCCGCCGATCGACGCGCTCACCGACTTCACCGAAACCTGGCTGCGGCGGGGCACCATCAGCAGCACGGCCGAAGGGCGAACCGGAGTTCCATCCGCATGATCCATGACGCCTACTTTCACGCCGCGCGCGTCGCCCGCGAGATAGAACCGCTCGCCCCTCGCGATGGTGCCGAGAGCCTCGATCGAGTCCAAGTCCCACGCCTGCACGCGGATCGCGCCGGTCGGGAAAAACACCTTGACCGGCGCGCTCGGATTGAGGTGCTGTGCGCGAAGCCTGGGCGGCTCGCGCTGCGCGCTCGCACCGGCGGCGGCACACAGGAACGCACATGCGACAGCAGCAATCGCGCTCAGCAGCGCGACCGGTCCGGCGAAACCGCGGTCAGGACGCATTGTGCATTCGCCTGAGTAAATCCTGTTGTTGTCGATACGAGTCCGCGAGCATCTGCCGGAGCGCCGGATTGTTCGGGTCGCGAGCGAGCGCGTCCTTGAGCTCGGCGATTGCCCGATCGATCACCCGGAGATCGCTGTCGGCGACGGCTGCCGTCGCCGGCGGCAGCATGGCCTTCTCCAGCTCGATTTCATCGAGCAGCCGCTGCACATCGGCCTGGCTCTCACCAGCGGTATCCGAGATCGGCTGCACGCCCGGCTGCCCGTTAGGCACGGTGTGTCCGGCCGGCGGCGGCTGGCCGGCCGGTTCGTGCGGCTGGACCTCGAGCAGCAGCACGACGCACACCGCCGCGGCCGCCGCGCCGCCGCCGATCCAGACCTGGCGCCACGTACGCGCACGCCGGGCCGCGGGCGCCGGCAGCGACGCCAGCTTGCCGCGCTCGATGCGGTCGCGAATGGCGGGCCACATCGTGTCCACGTTATCGTTAGGCTCAGGCGCCGAGCGCAGGCGCGCCACCACGGCCCGGAGCCGCTCGACATCCGCCGCGCACCCGGCGCACCCCGCCACGTGCGACTCGAGCGCGCGGGCCCGCTCCGCGGGAGCGCTGCCGTCGGCCAGATCCTGGCGTTCCGCCTCGGTGAGATGGGTCATTCGCCAAGCATCCTCGAGAGATGGCGGCGCGCGCGCCAGAGCTGCGCGCGCGACGTGCCGGACGCGATGCCGGTCATCGCCGCGATTTCCTCGTGCGAGTAGCCTTCGATGTCGTGCAGCACCAGCACCATCCGCGAGCCGTTAGGCAACCGGTCCAGCGCCGCCGCCAGGTCGATCGCCGCCTCGGCGCGCTCCGCCGGTGTCGACCCGGACGGCGCGACGTCGCCCGCCTGGTCGTCGAATCGGAGCGCGTCCCGCCGGCCGGCGCGCAGCCGCTCCAGGATCACGTTGATGCCCAACCGATGCAGCCACGTGCGCAGCGCGCTCTCGCCGCGAAACGATCCCAACTTTTCCCAGGCCCGCACGAATACGTCCTGGAGCGCGTCGCGCGCATCCTGCTCGTTGCCTAACATGCGGCGGCACAACGCGTGGATCGCCGGGGCGTGGACGCGGTACACGATGCCGAACGCGTCCACGTCCCCGGCGCGCGCCCGGCGCACCGCATCGGCGACCGTCGAGTCGATTGTCGCCGCCGCGCACGCGGGCGGCGCAGGCGATTCACCCGTCATCTCGGTCGCCATGCGCGCGCCCCGGATCGCGCGGCCGTGCGACGTCACGGCCACGCGCCGAGCCGCAGAGTGGTGCGACATCATGCGATGAAACGGTCGCCGGAGGCAACTCGCGAGCGCCGCATCAGGGCCGCTGCGACGCGATCACCGCAAGCGTCGAGTCGATCTCGTGCTCCGCGATCGCGCGCGGAAGGCGATCGCCCGCTCCCGCGCGCATCGGCACATCTACCGACGAGACGGCACCGGACCGGTCGAGCGAGACGCGCGCCGTCGTCGACTTGGCCAACGTGATCCTGAGCAGCCACGCGCCCTCCGACGGCCATTGGCGACGCAACGCAAACACGCCGGGCTCTGATGTCGCGTCGAGCCGAAGCGTCACCGTCTGACGTTGCCCGTTCACGATGCCCTCGGCGCTGCCGGTAAGATCGCGCGTCGTCGGCACGCCCTCGTGCATGGCGGCGTGCACGAGCAGCAACGCATCGCGGTTTGCGCGATCGTACGGATTCACCGGCCATTCGATGGACAACCACGGCGGCCACTTGAATGCGGCAGCCGCGAACGACGCGGCGCGCGACGGCGCTGGTGCCACGGCGGCGATCGCCGCGAATGACACGAGCGCCACTGTGACTGCGTGCAGTCGGCGGTTCATGAGACCTCCAATCGAATTGAGTGCGTGGCCGGCACATCGAGTGAGGCGCCGGATGCCTGTATCGATTGGATGTCGCCTCATGGCAAAACGCTTACGTGCTCGCGCGCGACGCGCCCGGTCCGGTCAGCTCGCGGTCGCCGGCGAGCCGCGTCGCCGGTCCGCGGCGACCGCGGCGGCCTGGATGAATGCGCCGACCACGGGATGCGAGCGCCCGGCGAGCGCCGCGCGCTCGGGTTGAAACAGCGTCGCAACGAAGAACGGATGACCGGTCAACTCGACGGCGCGCGCAGCGCCGTCATCGTCCGTCGCCGTAATGCGAAGGCTCGCGTGCGCGAAGCGTTCGGCGTGCCTCGGGTCGAGCCCGTAGTTGCAATGGTATGCCTCCGTCGCCACGTCGCAACCATAGATCGCGCGCATTCGCGATCCCTCGGCCAGATGGACCCGGCCTTCCACCTCCACCAGGCCGCACGACAACGCCGTAATCAACGGGTCCTTGGCGCCTGGATTGCTTTCGGCGTGCTCCGCGTCCGTTAGGCCGAGGACCGATCGCGCGTACTCGATGAGGGCGTGCTGGAATCCGGCACAGGTGCCGAGGAACGGGACGCCCGACCGGCGCGCGAATCCGATGGCCGCGAGCGCCGCATGCATGTTCGCGTACGGGCTCCCGGGGACGCACCACACGCCATCGGCATTCGTCAGCCGCGCGGCCATCTCCGGGCCTAACGATCCGGTGTGCATCCACTGCGCGTCGACGACGCGCTGCACGTCGTGCGCGGCCCGCGCCAGCGCGACGGGAATCGCGCGGTGCGCGAGGACCGTGTCCGATCTGTCGCCGACGAGGACGATGCGAATGGGCGATGGCATGATGACTCCGTGGACCGTGCGCACCTGCTCCGCTGCGCCGGAGATGCCGGGCGCGTCGCCTCTATTTGGTCGCCGACGGGCTGCCGCGCCAGAGCCAGGGCATCCGGTACCCGGCCACCCGATACCTTGACATCCGACAACATGCCCCATATATGTTGTCGAACGACAAGGTATCAAGTCCTCGACGGAATCGACATGGCTGACCGCGCCGATCTGCTGCAGGGTACACTCGATCTCCTCGTCCTCAAGACGCTCGTGCTCGGGCCGCTCCATGGGTGGGCCATCTCGAAGCGTCTCCGTCAGCTTTCCGATGACGTGCTCGAGGTCGGGCAGGGCAGTCTCTATCCAGCGCTCTATCGACTCGAGGATCGCGGGTGGATTCGCGCCGAGTGGGGGACGAGTCCGGAAGCCGGCGGTCGACGCGCCAAGTTCTACAGCCTCACGGCGGACGGCCGCAAGCAATTCGCCGCCGAACGCTCGCAATGGCGGCTGTTCTCGACGGCGGTGGAGCGCGTACTCAAGGCGACCTGAGGGACTCGAGCATGGGCCTGTCGATTCGAAAGCTGGTGCGGCGCATCCGCGCGCTGTTGCGGCCCGGTGCGCTCGACCGCGAGCTGGACGACGAGGTGTGGCTGCACGTGGCGCTCGAGGCGAAGGAGCTCGAGCGGCTGCACCATCTGTCGCCCGCGGACGCGCGACGTCGCGCGTTGGTTGCGTTCGGTGGCATCGAGCGATACAAGGAGGCGCACCGCGACGCGCGGGGCGTTCGGTGGCTCGACGATCTGCAGCAGGACATCCGCTACGCGGCGCGCGCGCTGCGCCGCGGCCCGACGTTCACGATATCGGCCGTCGCCATCCTCGCGTTAGGCATCGGCGCGTGCACGGCCGTGTTCAGCGTGCTCGATGCCGTCGTCATCTCGCACCTGCCGTATCCCCACGACGACCGTCTGGTGCAGATCTTCGAGCGCAATTCCCCCACGAGCCAGTGGCCGTTGTCGGTCGCCGATTTCCAGGCCATCCAGGCGTGGCAGCGAAGCTTCACCGACGTCGGCTTGCTGCGCCAGACCGACGTGTCCGTCGCCGCGGGCGGCGCGCCGCAACGGCTGCCCGTCGGCTACGTGACGTCCGGCTTCCTGCGGACGTTAGGCGTGAAGCCGGCGGTCGGCCGCCCGCTGGGTCCAGCCGACGACGCCCCCGGCGCCCCGCCCGTGGCGGTCGTGACCCACCGCTTCGCGGTCGAGCATCTGGGGGGCGACCGGGCAGCGTTAGGCAAGACCGTCGACGTCGATGACATCGCCTATTCCGTGGTCGGCGTGCTCGATGCGCGGTACACGTCGCTCGGCGGCCGCCGCGGCGAGGTGTGGCCCGACGCGCGGCTCAAACCGCCGGATCGCCGCGGCCCCTTCGGCATGGTCGTCATCGGCCGCCTCAAGGACGGCCTCACCATCGCCGATGCCGCTCGCGATCTCGAGCGCGTGAGCCGCCGCGAGTTCGTCGTGTGGCAAGCGAGCTTTCAGGACCACGACGCGACGTTGGTCCCGATCTCGCTGCGCCGCGTGATGCTGGGCGACGCGCCGAAGACGCTCGCCCTGTTCAGCGCGGCCGTGGTGCTCGTCATGCTCATCGCGGTGTCGAACGTGGCCGGCCTGATGCTGGTCCGCGCGGCGGGCCGGTGGCGCGAAGTCTCCCTGCGCGCGGTGCTCGGCGCCACGCGGGCGCGAGTCGCGCGCCTCCTGATCACCGAAAGCATCATGGTCTCGCTGGCCGGCGCCGCCGCCGGCGTCGCGTTAGGCATCCTGGGCGTGCGCGTCATGCTCGTCGTCGGGCCGCGGGTATCGCGGCTCGCCGAGGCGCACGTCCACGTGCGCGCCATCGTGTTCGCCGTCGTGGTCGCGGTGATCTCGGGGCTCATCATCGGCGCCTATCCGGTGATCCATCTCGCACGCGAACGCGCCGCCGCCGGCGTGCTCGGCGGCGAACGATCCGTGGGCGGCACGCGCGGCGCACGGACGCTCCGCGCGGCGTTCGTCGTCGCCGAGTTCGCGCTGGCGCTTCCGCTCCTGGCGGCGGCGGCGCTGCTGCTCAACAGCGTCATGCGCTTGCAGCGCACGAGTCCGGGCTTCGATCCCTCGCACGTACTGACAATGAACGTGTCGCTGCCGTCCGGTAGATACGCGCCGATCAACGGGTCGGATACCGCGATCTCGTCGTACTGGACGCGTGCGCTGAACGACGTCCGCGAGGTGCCGGGCGTCGTTGCGGCCGGGCTGGCCGATCAACTCCCGCTCTCCGGCGGCAATCTCGACGAAAACAATTTCGACCTGGTCGACAAACCGGTGCCCGCGGGAACGGCGCAACCGGTTACGCCGTGGACGGTCGTCACGGCGGACTATTTCGCCGCGCTTGGCGTCCGCTTGTTGGACGGCCGCATGTTCCTGCCATCCGATACCGGTGGACAGCATCCCGTGCTGCTGGTGAGCCGTTCCTGGGCGAATCGGTATTTTCCGGACGGCACGGCGATCGGTCGCAAGCTCGTCTCGGGCGGGTGCACGTCGTGTCCGCTCGTCACGGTCATTGGCATTGTCAGCGACGTGACATATACGAATCTCGGCGATCCACCCGAGGGGGTCTACGAGCCGATGACGGAAGGCTGGGGACGCACGGTTGCTCTCGTCGTGCGTACCAGAGGGGATCCGGTCGCGGCGATTCCCGCGATCAGCGCGGCGCTGCGCTCGGTGGAACCCTCGGCGACCCTTGCCGATGCCGCGCCGATGGCGGACCGGCTGTCCGCGTCGATCGCCGACCCGCGCCATGCGGCGTCGCTGGTCGCCGGCTTTGCGATCGTCGCGGCGCTGCTCGCGGCGATCGGCATCTTCGGGACGCTCTCCTACACGGTG
>DAHUXU010000586.1 GCA_027307005.1 Gemmatimonadota bacterium | reverse complement strand
GGCGCCGCCGGCGTTGGGCAAAGCTCCTGGGGACCAGCAGTGTACGGCATCGTCGACGGCGACAACGCCGCAACGCAGCTCGCCGCGCACGTTCGCGAACACGCTCCGGACGCCGCGGGCTTTTGCGGCCCGTTCGCCAATGCTGGCGCCCGCGTATGGCGCGAGCCGCCGTCCGGCACCGATCGCGCACTCCGTTAGGAACCGACTGCGTTGCCCGTCGCGTCCTCGTACTGCACGTGACCGCTCTCCGAATTGCCCAGCTCGCACGTCGCATCCACGTCGGAATACAGGATGCAGAAGACGCCTGGCGCCTTCCATCGCTCGTGCCACAACAGCATCACGTAACGGTCCGGCGCCGAAAAAATCCTGTACGGCAGCCCGTGAAATCGCGCGATGTGGGTGTGCACCGTCCCGAGCCACCCGGGCGCCGAGCACTCGCGAAGAGAAGCAATCGCAGAGATGTTCGCCGAATCGGCGCGCGACGGCGCCAACACCTCGATGCGCGTGATGTAGACTACGTCATGAACGATGTAGCCGCCCAGGCACGCCACGCGCTCTTGCCTCACCGCAAGACTCTTGACCCACAAGTCGTGCAGCGGACGCCGCGCCTCGGGCGCAAACCGGAAGGCACTGTCGCTCACCGGCGCCTTCGGCGCGGACGAACCACCACCCTGCGCGCTCGCAGACAGCCAGGATGCGCACAAGCCTGCCACCATCATTGCCGCCATCGCTCGCATACGAAGATCACTCACATCCTAGGGACTTCCCTCACCGAGAACCTGCGATGCCGTCCAGTGTTGAATCCAGTTCCGGCATGCGTACGCCCCAATACGCACTCGCGTTCACGCGGATCGTCGTCGGCATCTGGTTCGTCAGGAGCTTGTTCACCAAGCTGACCATCGCGCTCGCCTGGGGCGTCCTGCCGGTTCCAACGGCCAACCAGCGCTGGATCGCGGTGATGCCCAAACTGCTCTCCAAATACGCCGCCGACAATCCGTTCGGCGGGTACCGCGATTTCCTTCTGCACACCGTCATTCCTAACGCACACATCTTTGCCCCGCTCACCGGACTCGGCGAAGCCGCGGTTGGACTCTCGCTCACCCTCGGCCTGTTCACGTCCGTCGGCGCCGTGTGCGGGATGGTGCAGGTGATCTTCTACGGGCTCGCCGTGCAGCACATGAGCTCCGGCCAGCAAGGGTTTCACGTCATGCTGCTCGCCATGATGATCTCCTTCGTCGTCGGGCACGCCGGCCGCTGCTTCGGCCTCGACGGCGCGATTCGCTCGCGGTGGCCCCATCGCTGGTGGGCCAGGCTCGGCTGATCACCATGTGTTAGGCACGTGGAGCGCCGTCGACAGGCCGATGAGCTCGTTCGTGCCGCGCACCCGTGTCACGATCGCCTGATCGAAGTTCGCGTACGAGACATCGGCGCCGGCGAGATTCGCGCCCTTCAGCGTGGCCCGCACGAACGACGCTTTCTGCAAATTCGCATGAGACAGATCGGCGCCGGAGAGATCCGCGTCGGTCAGATTGGTGAACATGAGCCCCATCGGCTGATTGCCGCGGTCCGCCCCGAAGTTCGCGCTGTCGAGCTTCGCCCGCACCAACGTCGCGTTGTTGAGCGCGGCGATCACACGCGCCCGCGTGAGATCGGCGTCGGTGAGATTCGCGCCGATCATGATCGCCGCGTACAAGCTCGCACCGCGGAACGACGCGCGGCTGAGATCGGTGCCGCGCATCACCGATACGTCCAGCACGGCGTTCGAGAAGTCGGCACCCTGGGCCACCGCCCCGCTCAGCGTCACGCCGAACATTCTCGCGTGCACGAAGCGCGTCCCCACGAGCCGCGCGCGACTGAGGTTCGCCTCTTTGAAGTCGACGCCCGACAGATCCAGACCCGAGAGATCATCGCCCGTAAAATTCGCCGGCCGCTGGTCCGTCGCCCGCGCGAGCGCGGCGATCACTTGATCGCGCGTCAAACGCCGCCCCGCGTCGGCGACCGCCGTCCCCGCCGCCGCGCCGGAGCTGCCGGGCCGATTGCAGCCTAACGCAACGGTCGACGCCGCGGCCACCGCGGCCGCACCGGCCATGATCACAGCGAGTCTCCGCATGCGCACACCTCGCATCGCATACCCGGCAAACGCGAAGAGGGTGCGCACCGCACCCTCTTCCCCTCGGTCCCCGTCCCCGTCTCGGACCCCTGGTCTTACTTCGATACCTGCCCCAGATGGGGCCGCCCGGGCACCAACCCGCCCATGCTGCGGGCCGTCACGTACGCGTACAGGTTGTTGATCTGGGTCGAATCGAGGAGCGTTTTCCACGTCGGCATGCCCTTCGGCGGCCGCCCGTTCCAGACGGTCGTGATGAAGCACGCCTTGTTCACGCCGCCTTCCGGGCCTAACGAATGACGAAGATTGGGCGCGATGTCGCTGCCCAACGCGTCCGTCCCGTGGCACCGGTAGCAGTACACGTGGAACATCTTCCAGCCAT
>DAHUXU010000546.1 GCA_027307005.1 Gemmatimonadota bacterium | reverse complement strand
TACGCGGTCGTTGCGTCTGACACCGCACATTGGTGGTAAGACCCGGGGACGGGGGTTCTTCTTTTTCGCAAGCGGTGCGAATGAGCCGGGTGCGACTCTACGTGTCGGGTGTGGCGTTGGGCGCCGTGGCTGCTGCCATCTGCGTCTATTGGGTCGCGCCGGTTGTCGATGCCGGTTCGATTCGCGCCGCGCTGTGGATGTCCGGGTTGTCGGTGTTCGCGCTGCTGTTGGTGTACCAGTTGCCGGCGGGCGCCGGCGGGTCGATCGGGTTCATCCCGTTCACGGCCACGGCGCTGCTCTCACCGAACTGGATCGCGGTGGTCGCCGTCGCGGTGACGAACATCATCACCGAGATCATCAGCACCCGCGACGGGGTCAAGAAGGTCTTCAACGTGGTGCAGATGTCGCTGGCGACCTCGCTGGCAGTGCTGTCGTACCTCTTGTTAGGCGGGAAGCCGCTGTTGCAGTACAGCGCGATGAGCGCGCCGCAGGCGCTGGCGACCGTCGGCGTGCCGTTTTCGGTGATGGTCATCGTGTTCGTGGCGGTGAACACGGTGGCGGTGAGCGGCGCGATCGCGACCAACGACAGCAAGAACCTGTTGAAGGTCTGGCGCCAGAATCACCTGGGCAGCCTCGCGTACGATGTGCTCGCGAGTCCCGTGGCGTTTCTGCTCGCGTGGTGCTACGCGCGCTTCGGCGCCTTCGGCGCGCGGGTGCTCGCGCTGCCGCTGTTGGGCGTGCGCCAGTTGTACAAGACGAACCGGCAGCTCGAGCGGGTCAACCAGGAGCTGCTCGAGTTGATGGTCAAGGCGATCGAAGCGCGCGATCCGTACACCTCCGGTCACTCGCGGCGCGTATCGCACTACGCGAAGCTCATCGCTCGTGCGTTAGGCCTGTCGTCGCGCGAAATCGAACGCATCGCGACCGCGGCGCTGCTGCACGACGTCGGCAAGATCCACGAGATTTACGCGCCGATTCTGCGCAAGCCGGACAAGCTCACGGCGGACGAGTGGGCGGTGATGCAGACGCACCCGATCAAGAGCGCGGAGCTGGTGTCGACCGTGTCGCAGCTCCGCGATCTGGTGCTGCCGGTGCGGCACCACCACGAGAACTGGGACGGCAGCGGGTATCCGGACGGCCTGGCCGGCGAGCAGATTCCGTTAGGCTCACGCGTCGTGCTGATCGCGGACACGATCGACGCCATGACGACAGATCGCCCCTACCGTAAGGCGTTAGGCGAAGTGCAGGTGCGGTCGGAGCTCGCGAAGTATCGCGGCCGCCAGTTCGACCCCAAAATCTGCGACGAGCTGCTCGCCAGTCCGATGTTCGGCCTGCTGTTCGCCTCGCCCGCGCAACGCGACGCCGCGGCGGCGTCTCGGCCCAAGGACATCTCGATCGCGCAGCTCGCCTGACGTCGCCGTCGCGGCGGCGTCACTCCACGTTCAGGTCCCTGCGCAGCCGTTCCAGGTCGGGTTCGAGCGACGTGGACGGGCGCCGGTACTCTCTCACGTATGCGGTGAGCAGGCGCGATGCCTCCCGTTGCCGCCCGGCGAGCAAAAGGAGATCCACGAGTGCGGCCGTGGCGAAGTCCTGGCCGTTGGCCTTGCGCGTGCGCCGGTGCAGGTGCGCGAAGTGGCGGAGGTCGTGCTCCGAGGGTGCGGCATCGCCGCGCAGCAGGGCGAGGCGCCAACGGAACGAGACGTGGCGAATGTCCGAGCGCGGCGACCGCGCGTGGCCGACCGCGTTTTCGCTTTCCATGATGAGGCGCTCGGCGTCGCCTAACCGACGCTCGCGCAGGGCGATCTCGGCGCCGTTGCTGAGGATGGTCGAGCGGCCCACGCTGTCGGCGCTCCGCTCCATCAACCAGAGGGCTTTGTCGAACCACGCACGGGCGGTGACGGTATCGCCCTCGGCCAGATAGGTGAGCGTGATCTGATTGGCGGCGGGCGCCGCATAGGCGGCGAGCCCGAGGCGCTGGGCGATCTCGAGGGCTGACGCCGCAGCCTGTCGAGCCTCGATGATCGGCGCGCCGCAGAGGCGAAGTGCGGCTGACGCGTGCGACAAATATCCGGCTTTCGTGCCGCCGTCCTGCGCGCCTAACTGCGAGTCCGTGAGGCGATAGGCGGCCTCGAGCCCGGATTCCGGTTTGCCGAAGGCGGTGTGAAACACCATGTGCAGGCACGCGACGGCGTCGTCCTCGACGCCGGGTTGTGCGGCAGCCGATGCGACCGCGCGCATCACAGCCGCGGCCGCGCGATCGTCGCAGAGGTTGTCGGCGATCATCAGGGCCCACGCGCCGGCGGCCAGGCGGTGCGCGTTGGACGCGGTAGCGGCCGACGCGCAGCGCGTGGCCTCGGCCAAGACCTCGCGCCGATCGGCGCCGAGCCGCCACTTGGCGAGGGAGAGCTCGAGCTCGGTGGCGTCGTGGTTGTCGGGCGAGGTGTGGGAGCCGCGTTGCAGCGATTCGACCTCGGTGGCGACGTGCACGAACGGCTCCCAATCCGCGCCGAGGAAGAGCGCATGGGCGCGCGCGGCGAGGTGATGCAGCTTGTCGGGCGGCGACGATGTCATCTGCGCGGCACGCTCGTAGAGCCGGGCGGCCTCGATGGGCATGCCGAGTCCCGTTAGGCGGCTGGCCGCGCCGGTGAGGAGTTCGATCGCGCGCGTGTGTTCGCCGGCGTACTGCCAGTGCTCGGCGCATTCGCCGGCGAGCGCATCGGGACCATCGGCGCGCTGTTCGCGCTCGAGCAGCTCGGCCGCGCGGCGGTGGAGCAGCTGCCGCGCCGCGGTCGACAGGTGGTCGAGCGCCGCGTCCGCCGTGAGGCGGTGGCGCAGAACGATCCGGTCGCCGTCGAGGCCGATCATTCCAGCGGCGCTGAGCGCGTCCAGTCCGTCGAGCAGGCCTAACCGATTGACGCCGAGCAATTCCTCGACGCGCCGCGTGGACGAACTGGGGCCGAGAACGGCGACGGCCTGCAAGATGCGCAGCGGGACGTCGTTCAACTGGTCGAGGCGCTCGGCGACAATGCGCTCGAGCGCCGCGGGGGCGCGAAACGGCTCCGACTCGCCTTCCGCCCGCGTCGCAAGCTCGATGAGGATGTACGGATTGCCGCCGCCGCGCGCGACACACCACTCGGCGAAGGACTCGTTCCCGGCGCGATGCGAGCCGGTGATGATGCGTTGGACGAGCGCGCGACTGGCCGGATCATCGAGCGGTTTGAGACGCATCACGCGGGGGCGCACGTCGTCGGCACAGTCGAACTGGCGGGCGACGTCAGGTTGCTTGGCTGTGAGGACGATCAGTGCGCGACGCTTGAGTGCCCACCGGGACAATCCACGGATGCACGTCCACGAGGCGCGGTCCAGCCACTGCGCGTCCTCGACAATGAGGACGATGGGCTGTTCGCTCGAGACTGCGTCGACGAGATCGATGAGCGCGTTGCGGACGCGGGCGGACAGCTGGTCGGCATCGAGGTCCGCCGAGTGATCGGCACGCCCGTCCGCGACGAGCACGGCGTCGAGCGTGCGCTTCGACGCTTCTCCGACGGCGATCGCACCGCGCATGGCACGCACGCCTCGGGCGAGCTCGATGATGCCGCCGAGGACGCGTTCACTGTCGTGCGGCTGGCATTCCACGCGCGCGACCTTTATCCCATCGAGTTGGGCGGCGCGTGCAACTTCCGTGGCGAAGCGGCTCTTGCCGATCCCTTTTTCACCGCAGACGAGGCACGTTTCGCCGCGGGCTGCGAAGAGACCGTGCAGGACGCGCTTGACGTCCTGCATTTCCTGATCGCGCCCGAGTTGAGACGACGGGTGTTGGTCGGGGGCGGCGCGGTATGCCTCGGCGATGCGTCGTCGGAGCAGCGTGGCCGGTACGCGGATGTCGCCTGCAGTGGGTCCGAGCTCCTGCAGGTATGCGTCGAGTATTTCGAGTGCGCGCACCTTGCTGCCGTGGAACGCGGCGGCTTCGGCAAGGGCCAGCGTCGCTTCTTCGTTGAGCGGATCGAGCAGCAGGCAGCGGGTGGCGAGCCGTTCCACGGCGGCCCAGTCGCCACGCTCCCGTTGGGCGGCTATGGCGGCGACGAGGACGCGTCGCAGGCCGGACGTGACGACGTCGCGTTCCCGCTCGAGCCAGTCGGCGAAGGTGATGGAAAATCGCGGTGCGTATCCCGGTAGAAAGGGACCTTGCACGAGCTCCGCGACGCGATTGGGGTCTGCGCTGCGTCCCGCGGCGAGGACTTCACCGAAGTCGGACTGAGCGGACCGCGCGGGCAGCGTGATGTGGCTGCGATCCGAGCGGAGTGAAGCGCCGAGTGCGTTGAGCCGGTAGAGGGTCTGTCTGAGCCGGTGACTGGCGCGTTGGGCCGATGTCCGCGGCCAGAGCAGCTCGATGATGCGATGCCGCTCGATGGGCCGGCCTGCCTCGGATACGAACAGCAGTGCGGAAGCAAAGAGGGTTTCGCTGGCCTGGGTAAGGCGCGTGACGCCGACCGTGATGACGGCGTGTCCGAGTCCGACCAAGTGGATCATGTGTCGCGTTTCCGTGGCGTGTTTTTTCGCCCGACCAAAGTACTAACGCCGAGCTCGTCACGCGAGCGTCATTCGTACTACAGTGTCATACGATTCGGTTAGGCGGGAGCGGCGAGTTCGTCAGCCGGTGCTGCCGATGCCGCCGCGGCGATCGGTGGACTGCGTGACGACGCCGACGGTCCACGCGAGCGATGCGTAG
>DAHUXU010000432.1 GCA_027307005.1 Gemmatimonadota bacterium | reverse complement strand
GCTTGGCGAACGCCGAAAAGCGCACCGGCTACATGAAGCGGGTGGCGAACGATTCCCTGCTCAACCTCGCCGATTCGTCACTGCGCCTTGCCACCAAGTACAACAGCACGTCGCCCGAATATCTGGTGGATCTCGGCAAGTTCTATCTGACGTCGAATTCGGCGTCCGTGCGGTCGCGGGCGTCGTCGCTGTTCGAGAAGGCGCTCGACATCGCGAGCAAGGCGCACGATTCGTTAGGCGCATCGCGCGCCGCCGATCAGGTGGGCATGACGGTGTGGCGCCAGTATCTCGATCGAGAAAACGGGCACCTCTACAGCGTGGTCCTCAAGAACATCAAGGACCGCACGGTCCTGCGCGATCCGCGCACCATCGGCTACTTCATCGACAACCAGACCATCCGCACCGCGTCCCAGGACTGGTCCGGACAGGTGGAGTACTTCAAGGCCTGGGACGACTTCTCCGACGCGCTCGCCTACAATCCGGCGAACGAGAATGCGCTGCGCCATTCGTACATGGCGCTCGCGGACCGAAAGCGCTGGGTGGAGCTCGAACACCTCTCGCGCGTCCGCCTCAATCAGGATTCATCGGATGCATGGGCGTGGCTCGCCGCCGGTCTCGCCGAGCACCGACTCTACGACGACAATGCATCATCGGTGTCGCTCCGTAGGGGACTCGCGCTCCTGCCCCAGGACGAGCGCGCACGCTACGACCGGCTCTCTCGCATTTTCACCACGAAAGATTCCGTGGAGACCGCCGACCTTTCGCCTGCCGAAAAGGTCAACCTGCAGCGCATGTACTGGTTGATGGCGGATCCGCTCTGGTCGCAGGCGGACAACGCGCATCGGCTCGAGTTCTTGAGTCGCGTGGTGTACGCCGAGCTCTGTTTCGGCATCGAGGAGTTCGACATCCACGGCGCGGACACGGACGAGGGCGAGGTCTACGTGCGCTACGGGCCGCCGCCGGCGGTGATCTCGATCCCTCCCGATCCGTTCTACACACACCAGGACGACATCCGCGTGCTCTGGTGGTACGCGGCGGACGAAGCGTTCCTGTTCGACCAGCTGCCCACCTACGGCGTGGTGACGCTCGAGCCGTTCGACAAGGGCGAAGTGAGGCGGCTGCGCGATACGATTCCGGTCGTCTGGCGCAACGCGGGCGACACGCATCTCGTCGACTCGATCGACGTCGATGCCGTCCGCTTCCGCGCGCCCGGCGATTCGGATGACGTGTTCGTGGCGGCCGACGTGCCGGTGCGGCAGATGCTGCGCGGGATCGATCTCGTGCGCGGCATGCTCCAGGTGGTGTTCGAAGGGTTCACGTGGCGCGCCGACTCGGTGTTCCGCCGCTCGGACCAGCACGTGGTGAACTTCGCGCGCGACGACTCGGATCAAGTGCGAACCTGGCGCGAGCGCATTGCACCGGGCACCTTCCTCTACCGCGTGGAAGCGCTCCAGCCGGACGCGATGCGCGGCGCGCGGGGCGCGAGCCGTCTCGAGCTGCCCCACGAGTCGGGCTTCGGCCTGAGCGACCTGCTGGTCGCGGCCAAGGTGACGCCGCGCGACGGCGGAGCGCCGGAGCGGTGGAGCGACTTCGACATCACGCCTAACTTCAACCACGTCGAGCGCGGCAAACCGTTCTCGCTGCTCTGGGAGACGTACGGCCTCGCACCGGACAGCGGGTCGGACGCGTACAACGTGTTGATCGTGGTGTCGCGCGCCAAAAGCACGGGGTTAGGCGCGTTCGTGGCGCGCATCGTCGGCGGGGTGGCGAGCGCGATCGGCGTGTCGCGAAGCGGCGCCGACTCGGTGGCGCTGTCGTTCCCGCGCCAGATTCCCGCGACCAATGCGGCGGTGGATTACGTGACGCTCGACATGGCCAACGCGCCGGCCGGGTTGTATCACCTCCAGGTGACCGTGTCCGACGACCACAGCGGACGCCGCGTCTCGCGCCGGAGCACGATCACGGTCTCGGAGTGACACACGGTGCACGCACCGCGGACTACGACTTCGAGCTGAACCCGGCGCGCATCGCGCAGGAGCCCGTCGAACCGCGGGACGCCTGCAAGCTGATGGTGGTGAACCGGGCCACCGGCGACATTTCACACCGCATCTTTCACGACCTGCCGGCCCTGATGCGCGCCGGCGACGCACTCGTGCTCAATACGACGCGCGTGTTCCGGGCCCGACTGTTAGGCACGCGTCCCTCGGGTGCGCCGGGCGAAGTGCTGCTGCTGCGCCAGCTCGATCGAGACCGCTGGGAAGCGATGGTGAGTCCGGGCGGCAAACTGCGGCCGGGCCGCATGCTCACGGTCGCGCCCGGCTTCGAGATCGACATCCTCGAGCAGACCGAGCGGCACACGCGCGTGGTGCGGCTGCGCGCGGCCGACGGAGACGTCGGGTCTGCCATCGAGCGGCACGGGCACGTACCCCTGCCGCCGTACATTGCGCGGCCTGATACCGCGCTCGATGCCGACCGCTATCAAACGGTGTATGCAGTCGAGCGCGGGTCGGTTGCCGCGCCCACCGCGGGATTGCATTTCACGCCACGGCTGCTCGATGACATCGCAGGGCGCGGCGTCCAGCGCGTGAACGTTCTTCTTCACGTGGGCGCCGGAACATTCAAGCCGGTCGAGGTGGATGACCCCTCTCGGCACCTGATGCACGAGGAATGGTTCGCGGTGACGGACGCGGCGGCACGAGCGCTCACCGAAACGCGCGGACGCGGCGGCGCGATCTGGGCCGTGGGCACCACGGCCGCGCGCACGCTCGAGAGCGTACCGCGCCAGGGCGATGCGTTCGTCGCCGCGCACGGCGACACACGCATTTTCATCCATCCGCCGTACATCTTTCATGGCGTGGACAAACTCATCACGAATTTTCATCTTCCCCGGTCGACGCTCCTGATGCTCGTGGCTGCATTTGCCGGCTACGATCTCACCATGCGGGCGTACCGTGAGGCAATAGATGCGGACTACCGGTTTTATTCGTACGGCGACGCGATGGCGATCGTATAGCTGCATCGCGCTCGCCGGAGTCGTGGCCGCCTGCGCATCGGGCACCGTCCGCGTCTACGAGCCGCCGCAGACCGCCGCGCGCATCTCACTGCCCGAAATGCACGATCGCCTCATGGAACTGATGGTCGTCGAGTGTCCGAGGATGATCGGCACGCGCGACCGCCGTCACGGCGGCGTGACCGTTGGGCTCGCGCTCGATGCGTCGGGCCGCGTCGAGCGCGCGTCGATCCGCAAAGGGTCGGGCGACGCACGGTTCGACGATCTCGCCGGCGGGCTCGCGGCGCGACTCAAGCTCCTGCCTCCGCCGCAGGTGCTGGCGAACGATCCCTCCACACGCCTAACGGTGCTCTACGAGTGCTCGATGAAAGGGATGGACATCCGCCTCGCGACGGACTCCGTCTAACGCAGATGGCTGCCGCGCCGCCCGCCTCGGTTCGATTCGGTCCGCCCGACGCGCCCCACTTCGGGTTCTCGGTACACGCCGCTGCCGGCGCCGCGCGCAGCGGCGTTTTCACGACGCCGCACGGCGCGGTGCCGACGCCGGCGTTCATGGCCGTGGGAACGCTGGCCACCGTCAAGACGCTCGATCCGGCCGAGCTCCGCACCGCAGGCGCGTCGATGATCCTCGCCAACACGTACCACCTGCATCTGCGCCCGGGCGAAGACGTGGTCCGTTCGTTAGGCGGGCTGCACCGGTTCATGCAGTGGGACGGGCCGATTCTCACCGACTCGGGCGGCTTCCAGGTGTTCTCGCTCGAGACGATGCGGCGCGTGAGCGAAGAGGGCGTCGAATTCCGCAGCCACGTGGACGGCTCGCGCCGGTTCTTCACGCCCGAGCGCGTCATGGACATCCAGCGAGACCTGGGAGCGGATGTCGTGATGCAGCTCGATCACGTCATCCCCGGTCAAGCGGAGCTCGCGGATGCACGCGACGCAAGTGAGCGCAGCGTGCGCTGGCTCGCCCGATGCAAGACAACATGGGACGCGCACCGCGCTGCCCAGAACGACGCGAGCGCGCAGGCGCTGTTCCCCATCGTGCAGGGCGGCATTCACCCGTCGCTGCGCCGCGAGGCCGCGAGTGCGATTCGCGACATGGCCAGCTGGCCGGGCTACGCCATCGGTGGGCTGTCGGTCGGAGAGAGCAAGGAAGACATGTACGCCATCCTCGATGTCGCCGACGATGCGCTGCCGCGCGACCGTCCGCGGTATCTCATGGGCGTCGGGTTCCCCGACGATCTGGTCGAGGGCGTGCGCCGCGGCGTCGACCTGTTCGACTGCGTGGCGCCCACCCGAATGGGGCGCACCGGCACGGCGTTCACCAACGAGGGACGCGTGAACGTGCGCAACGCGCGCTGGCGCATCGATCCCCGGCCGCTCGATCCGGACTGCGCCTGTTCCACCTGCCGGCGATTCAGCCGCGGATATATCCGCCACCTGTTCGCGGCCGACGAGGTACTCGGCCTCCGCCTTCTCTCGCTGCATAATGTACATTTCCTCGTCTCCCTCATGCGTGCGGCGCAGGACGCCATCGCCGGGGGTTATTTCGATGGCTGGAGCCACGATTGGCTCGGCCGATATCACTCCGGATCTGCAAGAGCCCAATGAACGCACACGTGTGGTCCCTGCTCGCGGCCATCGCGCAATCGTCGACAGCAGCGCCGTCGAGCGGTCTCGGTGGGAAAGTGTTCTTCGTCGAGATCGCGATCCTGATCGCGGTGTTCTATTTCTTCGTCATGCGACCGCAGTCCACACAGCGGAAGCGACAGGAAGAAACGCTGCGCGCGCTCAAGAAGGGCGACGAAGTGACGACAGCCGGCGGCATCGTGGGCGAAGTCATCTACATCAAGCAAACGGTCAAGGACGGCGCCGCCGCTCCGTCGATGGATGATCGCATTACGATCAAGTCGGCCGAGTCGCGACTCATCGTGGAACGCGGGCGCATTGCGCGCGTCTCGAGTAAGACCGCCGAAAGCGAGAGCACCGCGTCGTGAGCTTGCTCGACATCTACGTCCTGGGCGCGCCCATCCTGCGACAGGAGACGGTGCCGGTGACGGAGATCACACCGGAGCTCGAGCGCCTGATCGACGACATGTTCGAGACGATGTACGCCGCCAAGGGGATCGGTCTCGCGGCGCCGCAGGTGGGACGCACCGAGCGCTTGTCCGTGATCGACGTCGACGAGAAACCGTTCGTCGTCATCAATCCCGAGATCATCCACGCCGAAGGCAAGCAGAAAGGCGAAGAAGGCTGCTTGTCGATTCCCGACATCTACGGAGACGTCGAGCGCGCGATGCGCGTGATCGTCCAGGCGCAGGATCGCAACGGGGCATCGTTCGAGGTGGACGCCAACGACTTGCTCGCGCGGTGTCTGCAGCACGAGATCTACCACCTGCACGGCCGGTTGTTCATCGATTACCTGAGTCTCGTGAAGCGCCGCGCGGCGCTCGCGAAGTGGGAGAAGGCGAGGCAGAAGGACGGCGATCGCTCGCACGTCCGCAAGCTGACGCCGGAGGAAGCCGCGGGCAGTCATCGGCGGGACGAGGAACTTTGACGTGCGCGTCCTCTTCTGGGGGACGTCCACGTTCGCGGTGCCATCGCTCAACGCGCTCGTGGGCGAAGGATTCGAGGTGGTCGGTGTCGTGACGCAGCCGGATCGCGCGCAGGGACGTTCGCGGTCCTCGCTCGTTCCGTCGCCGATCAAGGAAGTCGCCGTCGCGGAAAGCCTGCCGCTGCTGCAGCCGGACAAGCCGCGCGGCGACCTGTTCCTGGCCGAGTTGGGCGCGCTGGAGCCGGAAGTGTCGGTGGTGGTCTCGTACGGCCACATCCTGCCGCAACGCATCATCGAGCTGCCTCCGTTAGGCACCGTGAACGTGCACGCGTCGCTCTTGCCCAAGCTGCGCGGCGCGGCGCCCATTCAAGCGGCCATCCGCGACGGCTTCCTCGAAACCGGCATCACGATCATGCGGATGGTGCCCGAGCTGGACGCCGGCCCGATCCTGCTCCAGGCGCGCACGCCGATCGCCGCCGACGAGACCTTCGGCGAGCTGGAGCTCCGGCTGTCGGAGCTCGGCGCGCTTGCGTTAGTCGAAGCGCTCACGCTGCTCGCCGTTGGGCAGACGAGCGAGCGGCCGCAGGACCACGGCGCGGCGACGTACGCCGCGAAGATCGACCGCGCCATGGCGCGCGTCCCATGGCAGCGCGATTGCGGGTCGATCGCGCGCCTCATCCGCGCGTACGACCCCAAGCCCGGCGCCTACACGACGCTCCGCGGCGCCGAGGTGAAGCTGTTCGGCGCGACCGAATGCGAGGGCGATCCGGAGCCGCGCCGGCCCGGCGACGTGCTGGCCGTGACCGATGACGGCCTGCTCGTGGCCTGCGGCTAAGGCGCGGTGTCCATCCCCTTCGTACAGCCGGCAGGCCGCCGGCGCATGACGAGCGCTCAATGGGCGGCGGGACGCGGCGTGGCGCCGGGCGATCGGCTCGACTAACGCACGGCACGTGATCCCGCTCGTCCACGCGGTGACCGGCGACGGCGTGCTGGCCCGCGCCGACTTCGTCGCCCGCGCGCGGCGGGTGATGGAAGCGCTGGGACCGCGCGGCGCGGTGCACGTGCGGTCGCGCGTCGTGCCGGCCGCGCGCCTGTACGAGATCGCCCTTGCGTTAGGCGGCGTGCGCGAGCGAACCGGCGCCTGGGTCGTGATCAACGACCGCGTCGATGTCGCCGTGGCCGCGCGCGCGTCAGCCATCCAGCTCACCACCCGATCGCTCACCGTCGCCGACGCGCGCCACATGGCCGGCGACATGCCCATGGGCGCCAGCGCCCACGCAGTCGATGAGGCGACCAGCGCGGCAGCCGATGGCGCCGACTGGGTGGTCGTCGGACACGTCTACGAGACCCCGTCGCATCCGGACGAACCCGCGCGCGGACTCGACCTCGTGCGGCAAACAGCGGCCACGGTCAGGGTACCGGTCATCGCCATCGGCGGCATCAAACCGCAACATCTCGATGCGCTGTTCGACGCCGGAGCCCATGGCGTCGCGGTGATCTCCGGCATCTGGGGCGCAGCCGATGCCGAACGCGCTGCCGCCGACTATCTTTCCCGCTATGAGCGACATCACGGTCGATAGCACGACGATCACACCCGTGGTGAATGGCGAGGCGCGCTCCATCCGCGCCGGCTCCACGATGGGCGACCTCCTGCGTACGCTCGCGCTCGATCCGCAGCTTGTCGTCGTTGAGCACAACCGCACGATCCTCAGGGATCGTGCGCAGTACGATGCCCTCCGCCTCGCCACCGGCGACACGATCGAAATCGTGCATTTTGTTGGAGGAGGGTGACGTGACCACACTGCTCGAGCCCAGGCGATCTGCGGTCGGATCGCTCGACACGTCGTTCACCATCGCGGGACGCGACTTCCGGTCGCGACTCATGGTGGGCACCGGGAAGTACGCGTCGAACGACGTCATGGTTCGCGCGATAGAAGCGAGCGGCGCCGAAATAGTGACGGTAGCCGTCCGCCGCGTGAATCTCGATCGCACGCAGGAAGAGGGCATCCTCCACCATCTCGACCCGTCGCGCATCTTTTTGCTGGCGAACACGGCCGGCTGCTACAGCGCCGACGATGCCGTCCGATACGCGCGGCTCGCGCGCGCCGCGGGCTTCAACGAATGGGTGAAGCTCGAGGTGATCGGCGACAAGGAAACGCTGCTCCCCGACACGGTGGGACTGCTCGAGGCCACCCGCATTCTGGCGGCCGAGGGCTTCAAGGTGATGGCGTACTCGAACGATGACCTCGTCACGGCACTGCGCCTCCAGGATTCCGGCGCCGTTGCGGTGATGCCGCTCGCCTCGCCCATCGGATCGGGGCTGGGTTTGCTCAATGAGTTCTCGATCCGCACGATCAAACATCGGTTGTCCGTGCCGGTGGTCGTCGATGCCGGCGTCGGCACGGCGTCCGACGCTTGCCTTACGATGGAGCAGGGCGTCGATGGCATTCTCATGAACACCGCGCTGGCGTCGGCCTCGGATCCGGTGCGGATGGCGGCCGCCATGCGGAGCGCGGTCGACGCTGGACGCCTCGCGTATCTCGCGGGGCGTATGCCGCGTCGAGAAGTGGCGGTGCCGTCGTCTCCCACGGAGGGGCTCATCGAGTGAGCGGGTCGCGCGCGCAGGGCACGCACGTGTTGCACGAAGTCGGAGGCGGCGCGGTCACGGAATCGCGGCGTGTCGCGGCGGAGCTGTGCGCGGACCTGCGGCAGGGCGAGCTCCTCGATCCGGCGTTCGAGCGCCGGGCGCCGCGACTCGACGCACGCGACCGTCGCTGGACGCAAGAGCTCGTGTACGGAATGCTCCGGCGCCGCTCGATCATCGATGCGCACCTCGACGCGCGCGTGCGCGGCGGACTCGCCCGGCTCGACCCGGATCTCATCGACTTGCTTCGGTTAGGCGTCGATCAGCTGCTGTACATGGGCAGCGTGCCGGCCTACGCGGCCATCGCCCAAACCGTCGAGCTCGCCAAGCAGCGCCACGGACTCGGCGCCAGCAAGCTGGCGAACGCCGTGCTGCGCCGGCTCGAGCGCGAGCGCGACTCGCTGGCGCTGCCGCACGTGCTCGAGCCCATCGACGCGCTGGCGCTCAGACACTCGCATCCGCGCTGGCTCGTCGCGCGCTGGGTCGCACGGTGGGGCGCGCGCGACACCGAGCGCCTGCTCGAGTGCAACAACAGCGAACCGGCCACCGTGCTCCGTCCGTTCAACATCGTGCACGAGCAGCTCGAAGCCACGCTCGAGTCGGCCGGCGTGCGCGTCGAAGATGCGCCGCTCGTGTCCGACAGCATCCAGCTGGCGAGCAACGTGTCGCTGATCGAGTTAGGCGCGTTTCGCAAGGGACTGTTCTTCGTTCAGGATCCGGCGTCGACGCTGGTGGTGCGCTACGCCGACGTGCCGCCCGGAAGTCTGGTGGCGGATCTGTGCGCGTCCCCGGGCGGCAAAGCGCTCGAGTTGTCGCGCGATGCGCGACAGGTGCTCGCGGTCGATAGATACGAGGCCCGCATCCAACGGCTCGTCACGAAAATGCAGCGGCTCGAGGCGCGATCCGTGATTCCCATCATCGGCGACGCCCGGCATCCTGCCATTGGTCCCGTCGACGCGGTGCTCATCGACGCACCCTGCACCGGCACCGGCACGTTCCGCCGGCATCCCGACGCGCGGTGGCGTCTCAAGGTGTCCGACCTCGCCGTGATGGCAGCCACGCAGCGCAGCATGCTCGTGGCCGCCGCAAGCGTCGTCCGAGCCGGCGGACTGCTCATCTACAGCACGTGCTCGCTCGAGCCGGAAGAGAACGACGCGCAGATCGAGCGCTTCCTGGGTGAGAATCCCGACTGGCGTCTCGAGCCGCCGGCCGATGGCGTGGTGCCGCCGTCGGTGCTGGACGCCGGACGTCTGCGCGTGCTCCCGCACGAGCACGGCGTCGACGGCGCGTTCGCGGCGCGGTTGCGGCGGGTCGGATGACCTGGCGCGGTACGGCGCGGCGCCCGCTCCCGTTTCTCGTCGTCGGCACGACCGGATTCCTGCTCGCGTACCTGATCGTCGCGTTGTTCGTGTTCCCATCGACGCTCACGGCCACTGACGTTCCGGTGCCTAACGTGACCGGCATTCCCTACACCGATGCGGTCGCGATGCTCGCCAAGGGCGGCCTCAAGGCGGCGCGCGGCGAGCAGCGCTACGACAACACGGCGCCGTCGGGTTCGGTGCTCGCGCAGAATCCGCCGCCGGGCGGCAAGCAGCCGTCCGGCTTCACGGTCGTGCTCGACGTGAGTCGCGGCCAGCGCCTCATCGAGGTGCCGCGCCTCGTCGGGCTCACGCGCGAACAGGCCCAACAGACGCTCGAGAACGCGGGCCTCGACGTGGGCGTCGTCTCCAAGGCCGACAACGACGCTCCGTTGGGCCAGGTGCTCTCGACCTCGCCGGCCGCCGGCGCGCGCGTGCCGGTGCCGTCGCCCGTGAGCTTCACGGTGAGCGCCGGACCGGCGGCCGTGAGCATCCCCGACATCACGGGGCAGGACGCCAATGCCGCGCGGGCGCTGCTCACGCAGCTCGGCTTCGTCGTCGGCACCGTGTCGTACGACAGCACGAGCAACCTGCCGCCTAACGCAGTGATCTCGCAGACGCCGGCCGCCGGCTCCCCCGCGCACGCCGGCGCCCGCATCGACATCACGCTCGCCGGCCGCCCATGAGCGTTCGCATCGCGCCGTCCATTCTGTCCGCCGACTTCGCGCACCTGGCCGACGAGGTCGAGCGCGTCGCCCAGGGCGGCGCCGACTGGATCCACGTCGATGTCATGGACGGCCGGTTCGTGCCCAACCTGACGTACGGCGCCAAGGTCATCGAAACGGTTCGCCGGATCACCGACCTCCCGCTCGACGTCCACCTGATGGTCGTCGAGCCCGAGCGCTACTTCGACGATTTCGCCGCGGCCGGCGCCAGCTCCCTCACGCTCCACGCCGAGGTCGCCCCGCACCTCAATAGACAGATCAACCGAATCAAAGAGCTCGGCTGTCTGGCGGGCGTCGCCGTCAACCCGTCCACATCGCTCGAGATGGTGCGCGAATCGGCCGCCGATCTGGATCTCCTGCTCATCATGACGGTAAATCCAGGATTCGGCGGACAGTCGTTCATTCACTCCATGGTGGACAAGGTGCGGCGAGCGCGAATGATGCTGGATGATTCGAGGAGCGGCGCCGTGCTGGAAGTGGATGGCGGGATCAGCCGCGACACCGTGCGCGAGGTGTGGCGCGCGGGAGCAGATACGTTCGTTGCCGGGCACGCCGTGTTCGCCGCGGCGGATCCGGCGGCAGAAATCGCGGCGCTGAGAGAGCGCTGCCGGGAGCATGTATGACCGTACGTCAACAATGGAGTCTGGTCGGCGGGTTTCTCGTCGTGATCGCGGCCGCGCTGTTCGGCGCCACGCATCTGTTCGGCGAAGGCGCGGTCGTGGCGGGCTCGCGCGCTCCGGATTTCCACGCCGTGACGCTCGACCCCACACCGAAGACGGTGTCGTTAGACCAGTACCGCGGACAGGTGGTGTTGCTCAACATCTGGGCGACGTACTGCGTGCCGTGCCGCGTCGAGATGCCGAGCATCGAGGATCTGCAGCAGACGATGGCCTCACGCGGGCTGCACATCGTGGCGGTGAGCATCGATGACCCGACCAAGACGCAGGCCATCCGCGATTTCGTGCATCATTACGGCCTGACGTTCCAGGTCCTGCACGATCCCAAGGGCACCATCGCCGAGACGTACCAGACGACGGGCGTGCCCGAGACGTTCGTCATCGGACGCGATGGGGTGATCCGCAAGAAGATCATCGGCGCCACACTCTGGAACACCGCCGCCAATCGCGCGCTGGTGTCCGCCCTGCTCGACGAGCCGGCGCACGCCGAATGACGCCCTCGCCGCCGTCATCCCCGCCGTCCGCGCCCGTCCCGTCGCCGGATCGGACGCAGTTAGGCGCACGCGCGCGCTCCATCGAACAACGCCTCGCGTCCATGGCTACGGCGCGCGTGCCGCTCAAGGTCGCGGCCGTGTTCTTCGCGCTCGTCCTGTGGCTGGCGGTGAGCGCCGAGGAACCAACGGAAGAATGGGTGGACGTGCGCGTGGCGCTGGTGCATGACTCGAGCGTGAGCTTGGTCGATAGCCTGCCGCCCGTGCAGGCGCTCGTCGTTGGGCGTGGCCGCGATCTGCTCAAGCTGTACACGACGCTGCCCGTCTTGCGCCGCGTCATCGACGCCGATACCGCCACCCGCATCACGCTGTCGCTTCGGCCCGGCGATGTCGACCTGCCGAGCAACGTCGACGCGCGGGTGCGCGACGTGCGGCCGGCGGCGATGAGCCTGCGCGTGCGCATCACCGAATCGCGGCGCGTTCCGATCCGGTCGGCGATCGAGCTCGCGCCCGACAGCGGCCTGCGCGTCGTCGGTCCGCCTAACGTCGAGCCCGACAGCGTGGACGTGCGCGGACCGCGCGAAGCCGTGCGCAAACTCGGTGCGGTGTACACCGAGCGGCGTCAGATCGACGTGCACGACACCATCACCGACGTGCTGGTCCCGGTGGACACCGCAGGACTCCGCATGCGCGTTTCGCCGCCGCAGGTTCGGATCCACGTCGTCGCGGCGCATACAGGCGCGCCCTGATGCGGGTGCTCGGCATCGAGACGTCGTGCGACGAGACGTCCGCGGCCGTGGTCGAAGGTGCCGGATCCGACGTCTCGCTGCGCTCGTTAGTCATCCTGTCGCAGGACGCGCACCGCGTGTTCGGCGGCGTCGTGCCCGAGATCGCGTCGCGCGCGCACCTCACCGCGCTCGTCCCCGTGGTCGAGCGCGCCCTGGCGGACGCAGGCACGTCGCCCGGCGCCCTCGATGCCGTGGCCGTCACTTACGCGCCGGGACTCGTCGGCGCCCTCCTGGTCGGCCTCGGCTTCGGTAAGGCACTCGCCTGGGCGAACCGCATCGGCGCCGTCGGTGTACACCACATGGAAGGGCACCTGTTCGCGACCGCGCTCGAGCATCCGGACGCACGTCCGCCGTTCACGGCGCTGCTCGTCTCGGGCGGCCACACGATGCTGCTCGATGTGGAGGACTGGGGCCGCTATCGCCTGCTGGGCGCCACGCGAGACGACGCCGCCGGCGAAGCGTTCGACAAAGTGGCCAAACTCCTCGGCCTTCCGTATCCAGGCGGCCCGCACATCGAACGACTCGCAATGGGGCAGGACACCGCACCCAACCGATTTCGATTCACACGGCCCATGCTGCGATCCAACCAACGACCCGGCGACGCCGAGTACTACGACGTCTCGTTCAGCGGCCTCAAGACCGCGGTGCTCACCACCGTGCGCGCGAGCGACGACCTCGAACGCGATCGCGCCGACATCGCTCGCGGATTTCAGGACGCGCTCATCGATACGCTCGTCGAGAAGACCGCGCGCGCGGTCGCAGCCTATCAACGGACCCGCGTCGTGTTGGGCGGCGGCGTCGCGTGCAACAAAATGCTCGTGGCGGCGATGCGCGACCGACTGGCGCCGCGCGGCGCCGCCATCTATGCTCCTAGCCCGCGACTCGCCACCGACAACGCGGCCATGATCGCGCGCGCCGGCCTGTTCCACGCCGAACGCGGCGACTTCTCACCCCTCGACCTCGATGCAGCCGCGTCCGCGCCTCTACCTGGATTGATCGAGACATGATCGTTCATCACCCGTTCGCCTATTCCATCGGCTGGTTCTCGTTCACGGGATTCGGCATCGCCGTCCTCCTCGCGTTTGTGATCGCCCAGATCATCTCGCAACGGGAGCTCGCACGTCGCGGACATAATCCCGAGCCGATCGCCGATCTGATCTTCGCCGCCGTGTTCGGCGGACTCGCCGGCGCCAAGATCTACTATTTCTTTCTCACCGGCGATCCGCGCGATCTGATCAGCCGCGGCGGCTTCGTCTTTTGGGGCGGTTTGGCCGGCGGCATCCTGGCCGTGTTGCTGGTGATCAAGCTCAAACATCTTCGCGTCCAACGGATCGCCGACGTCGCGGGCATCGCGATCGCCGCCGCGTATGCGATGGGCCGAACGGGTTGTTGGGCGGTGGGCGATGACTACGGTCGCCCATGGCACTCGCGGTTCGCCGTGGCCTTTCCACAAGGTGCGCCTCCGTCAACCGCCGGCGACATGGCCGCCCAATTTCATCTGGCCATCCCGGCCGGGGTGGCGCCGTCCACCGTGCTCTCTGTGTATCCCACCCAGCTGTTCGAGATCACGCTCGGTTTCATCATGTTCCTCATCCTGTGGCGGCTGCGCGACCACAAGCACGCCGAAGGGTGGTTGTTCGGTGTGTACATGGTGCTCGCCGGCCTCGAGCGCTTCCTCATCGAGTTCTTGCGCGCGAAGGACGACCGATTCTTCGGGACCCTGACGATGGCCCAACTGATCGCGCTCGCGGCAGTGCTCGGCGGCGTGATCTGGATGCGCGCGCGCCGCACCGTGACCGAACGCGCGCCCGGGATTTACGCGACCGCCACTTGACGAGTCGATAGTCGTCATGGCAGTGTAGCACGCTCGCGCACGGCCTTCCGTTGGGCAGCGTGCATCGAGCCCCGCGCGCCGCGGCGAACGGCGCGTTCGCGAATTGGCCGGACTAACGGGACCATACTGGGCGCGCACGGGCTGACCGCCCGATCATTGGAAAACTCTCATGGCAGCCGGGGGCCCAGCCCGGTCGCCGATGCCCTACCACCCGCCACACTGGGGACCATGTCGCAACCGACAACCGGCGCGCTCGCGACGACGCAGACGGCCGCGCATTCGCGGTGGCGCTCGATCGAGTGGACGTTGCCGCTCCTGATCTGCGTGCTGCTGCTGCTCGTCATGGCGGTGTTCGCGACGATCACGTACGAGGCGGTGCGCATGGCGAGCCTCCGGGCCGCCGAATCGCGCACCGAAGCCGTCGCCCAACAATTGGCATCGCTCCTCGATGCGTCGATGCAGCACTCGCTCGCCGATGCGCGCCAGCACGCGATGGCGCCTTCGTTGGTCGCATTTCTCCGCTCGCCCAACGACGCCAGCAAGGCGGCCGCGATGGCCGAGCTCACGCGCCTGTCCGCGCGCTCGCCGCAGTCGCTGGGCGTCGAGTTGCGCGACGCGGCCGGCCGCCGCGTGCTGGGCACGACCGGGTTTTCGCCCAACGGCGCGCTGCTCGTGCCATCCGCCGGCCGCGACGCCGAGATGAGCACGCTGCGCTGGACCGGCACGTCGGTCTGGATCGATGTCGCCGCGCGGGTCCATGCCGGCCCAACGGACACGTTGGGCACGCTCGTGCAGTACTCCACCCTCGGCACTGCGAAGTCGCAGAAGGCGCTCGAAGAGCTGATCGGCCCCACGGCCGTGTTTCTGCTCGGCAACCAGGACAATTCGATGTGGACGAACATCGAGCGGCCGGTGGCCGGCCCGAGCTTCGATCCGCGCAGCAGAACATCGTTGATCCGCGACACCGTGGGCGGCGGCAGGATCGGCGCGGTCATGCGCATGCGCGAGGCGCCATGGGTGGTGTGGGTGGGATTGCCGATGGCGTCGGTGCTGGCGCCCGTGCACACCCTGTTGGGGAAGCTCATCGTGACGGCGGCGATCATACTCCTGATCGGCGCCGGGGTTGCCTGGGTGGCGAGTCGCCGTGTCACGAAGCCGTTGGGCGAGCTGACCCAGGCATCGGAGGGCATCGCGGCCGGGGATTATT
>DAHUXU010000540.1 GCA_027307005.1 Gemmatimonadota bacterium | reverse complement strand
CACGCGTCCACGCGCTCGCGAATCGCGGCGTCCACATCCGCCGCCGACAGCCCTCGCGCGAGAATCGACGGCAGCTCGGCCAACCGGCGCGCACCGGCGATGAGGTGAAACCGATGCGTGCCGGCGTCGAGGTCGTACTCGATGAATCCCTTCCCCGGCACTCCGGCTGCTCGCTCCTCGTACATCTCGCTCCACATGTTAGGCGGGAGATATTCGAGCGAGCCGCAGTAGTACATATTCGGGGCCATTTTCTTATGTACGTGGTAGTGCCCCAGGGCCACGTAGTTCCACCGCTCGGGACCGATCGTTTCGATCGGCACCGGCCGGGACGGTTTGTCCGGATAGGCCAAGTCAGGCGGAAGCATGCCTTCCACTTCGCCGTGCATCGCGACGACGTTGTACCGCCTGCTCGACTCCGGCTGGAACTTCGGCAGCGGTGCGCCGGCCGGAAGATCCGGCACCGGGAGCACCGAGAGATCGTGCAGTTTGAGCGGAATCGCCTCGAAGTTCGTGGTCGCGACGTGGACGTAGCGGTCGATGTGCCGGAACAGGTCGAGGATACTTCCCGTTTCGCTGGCGCGCGGCCGATCGTGATTGCCGGCCACGATGACGACCTCGGTTTCGGGCAAGGCGAGTCGTACGCGTTGGAGCTGGGTGAAGGCCTCGATGATCGCGGCATTCATCGGGCGCACGGAGTGAAACACGTCGCCCACGATGAGCACGACATCGGGCTTCAACGCGATCACGCGGTCCATCGCGCGACGGAAGACGAGCGCGACGTCGGCCTCGCGCTGGTTGATTCCCTCGGGCGTGAGCCGGTGATACTGCCGGAAACCGAGGTGCAAGTCGGCCAGGTGTACGAGGCGCACGCCGAAAGTTACCGCTACAGCAGAGGGGGGACTAGCGGATGTGCGTGCTCAATGCACGCTTGCGGTGTGCATGTGCTGTGTGATGTCGGTCTGCATTCGCACGGGGGTGGCGCTCGTTCCTGCGGCGGGTACGAGTGTGGACACGAGACCAATCGTCGCGCGGGCGTCGATCCACCAGCCGCGGCGTCGGTCGACGCACAGCACGCCCTTCACCTTACCGGAGGAGCTGACGCGGAGACCATTCGAACGCGGTTGAGCGCCGGGGTCGCGTGTGATGGTGCCTTCCATCGAAACGAACGCGAGTGTGCCGTCGCTCGAGAGCGAATCGAGGCGGTAGGTGGCGCGCAGCACGGCGGCGTAGCCCTTCGAGGCGCCGACGACGGGGAGTGATGTCTGGCGCTGCCAGGTTTGATTCACGCTGACTGGGCGGTCGGGCAGGGTGGCGGGCATGCCTGACACGACTGCGCGAATGTCGGCGGAGAGCTGCGGGGGTACTTCGAGTACAGCGGCTGAGCCATCGGGGGCGATGTGCAGCCGCACGCGTTGGCCTTCCATCGCGCGTCGAATTTCTTCGGGCTCCGCGGGTTGCCCGTCGGATAAGAGGGAAACGGAATCCGTGATGGTGGTGATGGTGGTACCGGTCTCGTCGCTGCTCTGGACTAACACTCGTGACAGGAGGAGCAGCGACGTGTGCATGGTCATCGTCGTGTCGGCGCCGTGGACGTGGACGGTGTCTTTCATCGACACATCCTGCTCGAACCGTGTGTACAGGGTGTCGCCGACCTTCGGCTTGATGCGGAGCACGATATTGGACGTTTGGCCGCGTGCGACGCCGGGTGTGAGGGCGCACGCGAGTCCGAGCGCAACGATCCGGAGGCGCGCCGTGGCCTGCCCAACTGATGGAACACGCGGCCAGCCGCGCCCCGCAAAGGACATGTAAAGACCTGTTGATGACAGGCGATAGGTACACCGTTGGACGGCGGTTTGCTCCGTGTGCCCTGGTGGTGCTGCCCTACGAAGCGCCGAGGCGGCGTCGGTTGCATTGGGGCTCGGCTCCGCGTCCATCTGCATAGCCGGTGGCTGGTCGTGCTCCGGCACCTGCAGGTAGGTACTGCGTCTGCACAACCGAGACCCGCGCGCCCAACCGCGGGATTCCCGCCGAGTGAACAACTCCATCGTGTATGTGGTGAGACAACTGGCTCGGATCGCGACCGTTGGTCTGGTCGTTTCGGCTTGTTCCAAGGCGCACGCATCCGGGCGGTCTGGCGCCGCGCGGCACAGCGCGCCGGCGGGTCCCGAGCTCGACCTGCGTTCGCATCCCGACCTGTTATTCGAGGTGTTCGGCGACGCGACGGATCCGCGCATCATTCCCATCGCGGCGATCGCAAACGGCCAGTTACAGCAAATCGTGCTCGATTCGGTTGGCTGGCATCAATTAGATGCGGAGTATCTACGGAGCTCGAAGTCGTACTCCATGTACGAGGATGGTCGCGCGACGGGGACGGTCGACATACGTCGGGGGATGTGGGAGAAGGATGATGCGCTCTACTCGCTGCCGGGGTGTCAGTTGTTGACGCCGATGGCTGCGGTGCGCATGACCGGTCAGGGTTCCAAGTCGACGTTCACGGTGGAGTATCTCGCATCGAGTGCCGGGCTTGGCCACGTTCGCGCCGTGAAGGCGATGCCGAGTGCGGATGTGGAGCGTATAGCGCGAGCGATTGGGGATCAGGTGGCGCAGACGGTTGGCATCTCGAAGGTGACGCTCGATTCGCTCGACTTTCGCGCGGTGGCGTTCCCGAGTGGGAACGGTCCGTGGCCGACAATCGTGGCGGCGTT
>DAHUXU010000529.1 GCA_027307005.1 Gemmatimonadota bacterium | reverse complement strand
GAGGGGGGCGCGCTGCTTCGCGGCGCGGATCGCGCCAAGGACCAGAGCTATTTCCTGTGGGGCATCGACCGGGCGGTGGTGCGCCGCATGCTGCTGCCGGTCGGCGGGCTCACCAAGGCGGAGACGCGGCGGCGCGCCCATTCGTTAGGCCTCGAGGTCGTGGCCGACAAGCGCGAGAGCCAGGACCTCTGCTTCGTTCCCGATGGCGATCACGCGCGCGTGCTGGCGCGGCACCTGGCTCCGGACGCGCCGGCGCTGGCGCGCGGCCCATTCGTGGATTCCGCCGGCCGCGCGTTAGGCGAACACGATGGCTACGCGCGGTTCACGGTGGGCCAGCGCAGCGGGCTCCCCGGCGGCTCGCGGGAGCCGCTGTACGTGGTCGCGATTCGTCCCGGGACGCGCGAGGTGGTGATCGGCCCCCGCGCCGAGTTGTTGGGCCGCGGCGTGATCGCGCGCGATCTGAACTGGCTGGTCGACGCGCCGCCCGCCGTCGGCGCCCACGTTCAGGTGCAGGTGCGCCACCGCGCGCCCGCGGCTCCGGCCGAGATCGTGCGGCTGGCCGACGGCGAGATCGAGCTCGCGCTCGACGAGCCGGTCGCGGCCATCACGCCCGGCCAGTCGCTGGTGCTGTTCGACGGCGACCGCGTGTTAGGCGGCGCCTTGATCGCCGCGTCGCGCGCCACACGGTCGGCGCTGCCGCTGAAAAGCGGACACCGCGCGGACACAACGGACAGCACGCGGACGGGGGCGTTTTAGGCGGAGACCGACCGGGACAGGCCGCCTTCCCTAATACTTGAGTCCCCCCGCGGCGGCGAATTGCTTGAGCATGTCCTCCTGCTCCGGCGACAGTTTTTCCGGCACCACGATCGACACCTCGACGATCAGGTCGCCGTGCTCGCCGTTCTTCTCGATGCCCTGCCCGCGGACGCGGAAGCGCTTGCCCGACGGCGTGCCCTTGGGGATCGTGAGCTTGACCCACTTCCCCTCCAGCGTCTTGAGCCGCACCTTGCTGCCTAACGTTGCCTGCGCGATGTTGAGCGGCACGCGCGCGATCACGTCCAGTCCCTCGCGTCCGAAGAACCGGTCCGCGCCCACCTGAAACGTGATCAGGAGGTCGCCCGGCGGACCGCCGTTCACGCCCTTCCCGCCCTGACCCGTCAGGCGGACGCGCGTCCCCGTGTCCGTGCCCGGCGGCACCGTGATGTTCACCGTCCGGCGCGCCCGCGTCTCGCCGGCCCCGTTGCACGTCGGACAGCGCTCGGTGGGAATCTGGCCGCGGCCCAGGCACATGGGGCACGGCCGGTTCACCGCGAAGCCGCCCTGGCCGAACGAGACCACGCCGCGCCCGTTGCACTCGGGACAGATCTTGAACGAGGCGCCGGGTGCCGCGCCCGAGCCGTGGCACGTCGGACATTCCTCGTTCACCTCGAGCGTCACCGGCACCTTGCCGCCTAACGCCGCGACGCGGAACGGCACCTCGACCGACACCTCGACGCTCTGCCCGCGCTCCGTCTGCCGGCCCCGCGCCGGGCCCTGACGCCCGCCGCCGCCGAACATCGACGCGAACATCTCGCCGAACCCGCCCAACCCGCCGATGTCGAAATCCTCGAAGTGGATGCCGCCCGTGTTGGGCGCCCCGCCCGCGCCCGGCGGCGGCCCCCGGCGCGCCGACCCGGCCGGCCCGCCGCCGCCGAACCCCTGGAAGGCGCCTAACCGACGCATCTCGTCGTATTGTTTCCGCTTGGCCTCATCGCCCAGCACGGTGTACGCCTCCGAGATCTCCTTGAAGCGCTCCGCCGCCTTCGCATCACCCTGATTCGTATCCGGATGAAATTTCTTGGCCAGCTTGCGGTATTGCTTCTTGATCTCGTCCTGCGACGCCGACGCCGACACGCCGAGGACGGCGTAGAAATCCTTGCTCTGCGCCATGCTCGCTACGCGCTCGTCACTCGGACCACTGCTTCACAACGACCCGCGCCGGCCGCAGCAGCTGCCCGTGAAAGACGTAGCCCGGTTGGTACACCTGCGCGATGAGATGATCATCCTCGGGCGACAATGCCCGCTCCGTTGTCACCGCCTCGTGCAGCTCGGGGTTGAACGGCTGATCCACCGGATTCACAACCTCGAGCCCAACGCTCGACAGCGCGCGCAACAGCTTCTTGTGCACCGCGTCCACTCCAGTCACGAGCGCCGCCGGATCCACCCGCTCCGCATCCACCGACGTCACTCGCCCAAGATCATCGACGGAATCGAGCAGCTGCCGAATCAGGTCGCCCTGCGCCCGCACCACCACATCCTGCCGCTCGCGCGTCACGCGCTTGCGGAAGTTGTCGAACTCGGCCGCGAGCCGGAGATACTTGTCCCGCTGGTCGTCGAGCTGTTGCTTGAGCGCTGCCTCTGCCGGCGACACCGCAGCCGCATCGTCGGCCCCCGGCTCCGTGGCGTCGTCGCGCGGCGAGTCGTCGGCTGGCCTTCCGCCTTGCTCCTTCGACGCACTCGTTCTGAAATCGTCTGGCACTCTCGATCCTTGTTTGCGCAGTGAATCACGCCGCCCCGCCGAGCAATGCGCCGAGCGACCAGAAATCGTAATCTCCGTCGAGCGGCCGCCGGGTGCAACAGGTGTGCCCCGCTCGTCTGCCAACGCAGCAGCGAAAAGCCTCAACGCACTCCCTTCGCCGAGCGCCGAACCTGATCGAGCGCCGCCTGCGCACTCCGGCGTCGGACGTCCTCGCGGTCGCCGAGATATCTGCGGCCCGATGCGCGCACCTCACCGCTCACATCGGTCGCGATCCATACCGTCCCGACCGGTTTGTCCGGCGTGCCGCCTGTCGGTCCTGCAATCCCCGTAATGCCGATGCCGACCTCGGTGCCGAGCGCCAAGCGGACGCCCGTGGCCATGGCCCGCGCCACCTGCTCGCTCACTGCACCGTGCTCGCGAATGAGCGGCGCGGGCACGCCGAGCTTGGATGTCTTCACGCGGTCGTCCTAGGCCACCACGCCGCCGACGTACACGTCGCTCGACCCCGGAATCGCCGTGATCCGTTCGCCCAACATTCCCCCGGTGCAGCTCTCGGCGGTGGCGATGTGCCATCCTCGCCCTCGACACGCGTCGAGCACGACGGCCGCGAGGTTGGCGCCATCGAGCCCATACACATATCGGTCGGCGTGCGAGCGAAGTTTCGCCTCTGCGCGGTCGAGCGCAGCCACTGCCTGCTGTCGCGGGAGATCGTGGGCCGTAAGGCGCAAGTCCACGCCCTCCCAGCCCGGCAAGAACGCGAGCGGAAGCCCTTCGACGGTGTCGTGCCCGTCCTCGCCCAACAATTCGGCCAACGCGGACTCGCCGATACCCGTCGTGCGAACCGTTCGCGAAAGGACCACCGCGCCGTTGGGCGAATAGCGCCTCGTGAGCATCGGGACGATGACGTCGGTGGCCATCGAGCGCATCTCGTGCGGGACACCGGGCAGCATCGCGACCCATCGACCGCGCTCGTCCTCGATCCAGAGACCCGGCGCGCTCCCGTTGGGGTTCTCGAGCACGGTCGCACCCTCGGGCACCATCGCCTGGACCGAGTTGGATGCCGGCATGCTCGAGTACCCGTACCTCTGGAAGCGCGCTTTGATACGCTCCATCAACGCATCGTCCATCCGCAGCTCGCGGCCGAAGAGCTGGGCGATGGCCGGCCGCGTTCGGTCATCGGCTGTCGGTCCCAGCCCGCCGGTGGTGATGACGGCGCCGGTACGGTCCAACGCATTGCGCACCGCTTGCACGATGCGGTCAGGCTCGTCGCCCACCGTCGTGCGCCACGCGATTTCGAAGCCGATCTCCGAGAGCGTTCGCGCCAGGAACGCGGCGTTGGTGTCGATGGTGAAGCCGAGCAGCAGCTCGTCGCCGATGGTGACTAATTCGAGGCGCATGGGAGCGTCAATGGGAGAAAGCGCCGCCCGGCCTCACGCGAACACGCGGCCGTACCTCCGCAGGTACAGGCCGAGCGAGTAGATGGTGAGCAGCACCGCGACCGTCATCGTCACAACGCCGACGACGCCGTTGAAGTTCGCGAACGCGCGCCACACATCGCTATCCCACTGGTAGTGGAATGCGGCAGTCCGGGCGGCGAACCAGAAGTAGGCGGATCCGACCCAGACGCACTGGAAGCCGGTTTTCCATTTCGCGGGGCCGATGGCCGCGATCACGGTGCCGCGGCGCGCGGCCGCCTGCCGGAAGACCGTCATGAACAGCTCTCTGCCTAACACGACGACGAGAACCCACAGCGGCAGGCCGGCGTCGCCCCACGGCGTCACGAAGCGCAACGAGAGGAGGGTGCCGTGTCCCGCCTGCAGCAGATAGATGGGGACGAGCGTGCCGAGGAGCAGCGCTTTGTCGGCGAGCGGATCGAGCAGTTTGCCGAGGTCGGTGACCAGATTGCGTTTGCGCGCGAGCTGGCCGTCCCAGTAGTCGCTCACGGCCGCGATCACGTACACCACGAAGCCGGCCAGCCTGAGCTCCCAGCGGTCGGCGAACGGCAGCAGAAAGATGAGCGGCGTCGCGACGATGCGGCTCAACGTGAGAGCGTTAGGCAGGTTCATGCCGGCCGCGCCCCGGCGCCGCCCCGACCCGTTAGGCGAGCGTCTTGAGCACCAGCTTGCTCACGGCCTTGAGGGTGTCGAACACGCCCTCGCCCGTGACCGCTACTGCCTCGAAGTATGGAGCGCGCTCCACCCATTCGCCGCTCGGGATCTGCTCGATGAGGTTCTCGCCGGCGTGGTAGGGATCGGGCGTCACCCGCTGCTTGGGCGCGTCCCGCACCTCCCAGCCCGGATTCAACGCGCTCTGCAACTCGGCCACCTGGGCCGCGTTAGGCAGGTCGCGCTTGTTGTACTGCACCACGAATGGCATCGTGGTCAGATCGTACCCGTACTCCTGCATGTTGTCGTACAGGTTCTGCATCGCCTCCAGATTCGCTTCCATGCGCTCGAGCTGCGAATCGGCGACGTACACGATCCCGTCGACTCCCTTCAAGATGAGCTTGCGACTCGCATTGTAGTAGACCTGCCCGGGTACCGTATACAGGTGGAACCGGGTCTTGAAGCCGCGGATCGTGCCCAGATCCACCGGCAGAAAATCGAAGAACAGCGTGCGCTCGGTCTCGGTCGCGAGCGAGATGAGCTTGCCGCGCGTGTTCGGCTGCACCCGCCCGTACACGTGCTCGAGATTGGTCGTCTTCCCGCCCAACCCGGGCCCGTAATACACGATTTTGCAGTTGATCTCGCGTGACGCGTAGTTGATCATCGACATCGGCTGCGCACTCCCCTCTATTGAAACAGCCGGTCGATTTCATCCTCGGCGCCGGCGAGGATGTTAGGCGGACTCGCTTGCTCCCGCCCCCGCTGGAACATCTCGGCGAACAAGCGGGTGAGCTCCTCCACGGCGTGCTTCACCTTGAGCCGCACCAGGCCCAGCGTGGTTCGGTTGTCGAACAGAATCACGAGGATCACCCGGCGCGCGATGTCCACCAGATACATCGACTCCTGCTCGCCCTGGTGAAACAACGAATTGAATTCGGTTTCGCCGATGAGTCGCGCCAGTTGATCGTTGGCGCTGAAGTCGGCCGCCGTCAACGTGGCAAACGCGGTGGGATCGAATTGGGGCGGCTCGCCAACGGTCGCCACCAACTGGCCCGACCGGTCGACGAGCAGTGCGGACCGTGCGTTGCTGTCGTAGAGAAATTGCTGGAGCGATCTGAGGATCGCGCCGTAATCATCTTCGGTGAACGACCAACTCGCGGCACCGACGGG
>DAHUXU010000475.1 GCA_027307005.1 Gemmatimonadota bacterium | reverse complement strand
GGATTGGAGCGTCGAGGCGTTTGGCGACACGGCGCGCGCCCTGCTGCGCGATGGCGTGTCGGTGCTCATCTTTCAAGCGCCGGAGGACGCGGCGCTGGTGGCGCGCATGCGGGCACTGGCGCCCGGTGTGGTGGTGCTGCCGGTGATGGATGTGCGGCGTGTGGCCGGCGTGATGGCGGGGTGCTGCGTGTTCGTGTCCGGCGACACGGGCCCCGCGCACATGGCCGATGCGTTAGGCGTGGCGCGCGTGACGCTGTTCGGGCCGACCTCGCCGGTGTCGTGGACGTCGGGCGCACCGACGACGGTGGCGATTGCCGGGCCTCACGCGCGCGTCGTGCCGCTGCGCGACCGCGCCAAACGGCATGCGGCGGGCGAGCAATTCATGGCGGGAATTGGGGCGGAGCAGGTGGTGACCGCCGTCCGGAAGCTGCTCCACGAACGACCGTGTCCCAGGATTGCATGAACGACACCATTGGCGAGTTGGTCGCGCGCTTGGCGCGCACGAACGTCGAGTTGTGGCACGAGGAAGACAACGCGCGGTCGGCGGACGACCACGCGGTGGCGGCAGCGAAGCGCGCCATCGACGCGCTCAATCAGCGCCGCAACGATTTGATCGAGCGCATCGACGCGGAAGTGATGCGGGTCGTGCGCGAGGCGCGGGCGGCGCGTGGCTGAGACGGTGGGGTCGCTCGCCGACAAGCTCAGCATCATGGAGCTCAAGATCTACCACATGCGCGAGCAGGCGGAGCGCGCGGATGCGGCTGCTGATTTCCGCGCGAAATGCGCCGACCGGGTGCGCGTGCTCGAGCAGCAGCGGGATGATCTCGCCGATGAGCTGGCGGCGTTGCTCGAGGGGCTCGCGAGCGGCGCGGTGGTGCCGAAGGTGTACCGGCAATTCAAGATGTACAACGATCCGGCGTATCGGCGACGCGACCCGGCGCCGGATGCCTAACTGCGCCGCTGCGCGGCTGCCCGATAGGTGGCCGCCCAGTGCTCGATCCTGGACAGCACGTCGCTCACCTGAATGCGCGGCATCCGTCCGTAGCGGTGGGCGAGGGAGACCGGGTACTCCTCGCCGGGGTCGCCATAGGCGTCCACGATGAGGTCGTGAAAGCGGCGATATGGTCCCACCCGCTTGGGATTGTTGTAGCCCATGAGACTGACGACGGGGCGATCGAGTGCGACGGCCATGTGCAGCGGGCCGGTGTCGAGCGAAATCACGAGTTGCGACGCATCGATCAGCAGGACGAGATCGCGCAGCGAGATGCCGAGGGTGGAGGGCGGGCGGTGGCGGGCGCGCGACACGATGTCGCGCTCCGTGTCTCGTTCGCGGTCGCTCGAGCCGCCGGCGAGCACCGGCACGAGGCCCCAGCGCTCGACGAGCGCGTCGTTCACCGCGGCCCAGCGGTCGGGCGACCATTCCTTTTCGGGGTGGCTGGCGCCGATGACCAGCGTGGCGAGCGGGCGGCCTAACGGAGCGACGAGCGCGCGCTGGCGCTCGCGCTCCTCCGGCCAGGGTCCGAGGTTCCACTCCACGGGCGCGGCCGACACGCCTAACGCGGCCAGGAACTCGAAGTACTGGTCCTGCACGTGCTGCGGGGCGTGCGGGGGAATGCGGCGGGTGGTCACGAGCCAGTTCAGGTCGCGCGCTCTCCGGCGGTCGAAGCCGAGCTTCACGGGAGCCGGTGCGAGCGCGGTGATGAGGCTGGCCTTGGCGTACACCTGCAGGTCGATGAGCAGATCCAGCGACTCCGCGGCGAGCGCGCGCCGGACGTCGAGCATGCCTCGGAAGCCGCGGCGCGCGTCGTACGCGATGATTTCGTCGACGGCAGGATGGCCGCGCACGAGCGAGGCAGGCCCGGGCTGCAGCACCCACACGATGCGGCACGATGGCTCGTGCCGCTTGAGCGCCGTCACCACGGGAAGGACGTGCACCGCATCGCCGATCGCGCTCATCATGACGATGCCGATGCGGCGTCCGCTCACGCGTGCGGCTCTCTCACGAAGACGACTTCGCGCATGGCCTTCGGGGCGGCGCAGACATCGAAGAGAACGTCGACAGACGCAATGGGTTGTCGCTCCACCGTGTCGCCGGCGAGCACGTACCCGTGCGTGAAGACGCCGGCGATCGTGCGCATGTACGCCGCGCGCGTCGTTCCCGAGCGCAGAATGCCGTAGGGCCAGAACTCCGACACCACCGGCACGCCGCTGGCGAGCGTCGCACGCGCTCCCTCGAAGAACTGGGCTTCGTGTCCCTGGATGTCGAGCCAGACGAGCCGGATGTCCCGTGCTTCCGTTGGGCGTTCGGCGAGCACGTCGTCGAGGCGGCGCACCGGGACGCGCACCGTGGCGCGGCGGTCCTCGCGCCAGGCGCCGGCCTGGCCTCCGTTAGGCGGACGCAGCCGGTTGTCGCCGGAGTTGTAGTCGGACAGCTCGAGCTCCATCTCGCCGTCGGTCGACGACACGGCGAGCGCGAGGCGCGCGATGCGGTCGCCGAATCCGTTCTGCGCGATGTTGAGGTCGAGCAGCCGCACGCTGTCCGGTGCGGGCTCGAACGCGATGGCCCGCTCGCACCAGCCGTGACGCAAGAGCGCGATGCAGATCATGCCGATGTTCGCGCCCACGTCGAGCACCGTGCCGCCGCGGGAGAGCCAGCCGTCGCGTTCGAGCACCGCCAGCGCGCGCTCGATGTAGCGCCGCTCGTAGGCCCGCTGCACGAACAGATACTTGCCGATGAGTTTGTCGCGGCTGTCGAACGTCAGCCGGCCGTTCCAGGTGTCGACGGTGACATCGCGGCGCCGGCCGGCGTACAGCATCTGCCAGCGCAGCTTGCCCGCGAGGAGGGCCGGGTGCGCGGCGTATTCCGTTAGGCGCATGCCGGTCAGACGGGCGCCGCGGGCTCGGCGGCTTCGCGCACCACGCCGGACTCCGCGGCCAGGTGATGCGCCATGGCGGACAACCAGCCGAGGTCGGTGTCGGCGAGATCGAGCGCGCCGCTCCGCCGCCATTTGCGCGCCGAGCGGGACAGGCGCGCCACATTGCGCTCCGTCACGCGGGAGGCGCCCGGGCGGTCGAACCAGATGCGATCCACGTCCAGCACGTAGGCGAGCGTCTCTCCGGTGGCGGACCGCTGGATCAGAATGTTCTTGATGTTGAGGTCGGGGTGGCGCGCACCGGCGATGGTGAGGTCGGCGATCAGCCGCGCCACCGCGGCGAGCACCGCGCGGCGCTGGTCCTCGGGCCTCGGCTCGGCAAGCACGGCCGCGAGATCAGCCGAGCCTGGGACCTCGCGCGTGACGACATCGGCTCGCCGGAAGACTCCGGCCGGATACACCGCGAACGCGACCACCTCGGGTGTGCGGACGCCGGACGCCGCGAGGCGGAGCGCCGTGTCAAGCTCGTACGGCGCGCGGGTTGGCGGCGCGAAGCGGTCGCCGGTGAGCGCTTCGAACATGCCGCCGTGCCGCGACCGTCGAACCACCACGCGCGCGGCATCGCCGGGGAGCGGCACCGCGTAGGCGACGCCGCGGCCGGCCAGCGGGCGTGCACCCGCGGCGTGCGCGGCGTAGGTATAGAACGAGCCGAAGCCTAACGCAGTCTCGAGCGGCGCGCGCAGGGCGGTCAACCCCACACCGTGGGCGGACCGCGCCGAGAGCATGATGTATCCGTCGGGCAGGACCGCGCTCACGGCACCACGCTGTAGACGG
>DAHUXU010000462.1 GCA_027307005.1 Gemmatimonadota bacterium | reverse complement strand
GTGGTCGATCGAGCCCGAAGCGTTGTACACCCAAGAGGGTGCGAGCTCCGACGGCACGACGGCGAAGATGAACTACATTCAGGTGCCCGTGCTGCTCCGTTGGGACGTGATGGCCAAGAACCCCGTGCACCCGTTCTTCATTGCGGGTCCGGCCGCGGCGTACCAGGTGGGTTGCGACTTCGTGCAGTCGGGCCAGAGCACGAGCTGTGACGCCGCCGGCGCCCCGAAAAAGTCGTTCGACATGCTCGGCGTCGCCGGTGCGGGTCTCGGCTTCAACGTCGGCGCGACGCAGATGTCGGTCGGCGCGCGCTACTCGTACGGCTTCAGCGATACCTTCGAGGGCATGAACATCAAGAATCGCTACTTCTCGATGCTGGTCGGCCTAACGTTCTAACGGAAGGCGCGACACGAATGGAGCGGGCCCGCTCCGGCGCAGATGCCGGGGCGGGCCCGCTCGCATCGAGCGCCGTCGTCGCGGGCGCGCGCAACACCGTCACCGCTGGACCACGTCGGTCTCCTGCGCCCTCACGGCCCGCCAGCGGCCGTCGCGCTTCACGAACACATCGGTGAATACCGTCCGCCGCACCCCCGCCTGTCCATCGCGCGTCTTATCGACAATGCCCGTCGCAATCGCAGCCGACCCATAGACCCTGACGTCGAGCCGCTCGAACCGGGAATGCACCGACGCGGGACGCGGATGCTTGGCCACGTAATCGACGTGCTCGGCCTTGTCGATGATGTCGCAGCTGGGTAAGGCGTGCAGGAAATCGGGCGCCAGGATCCGTTGCAAGGTCGCGGAATCCCCGTGATCCAACCACGTGTGCTCGAGAGCGGTCACCGACTCGCTGTCGGCTCGTGTGTCGGTTGCCTGCGCGTACGCCGGATCGGCACGCAGGCTCGTCCCGATGAGTACGGCGGCCGCGACGAGCGCGCACATTCCGTTAGGCATTTGGCCTCCCTGGGCTGGAATTCACAGTGACTCCCATACACAACACCGCGGCCGGCGAACGCGCAGTCGGTGCCGGCGCGTTCTGACGAATGTCTGACACGCGATCCTGCCGGATGCCGGCGATTCCTGCGCACGCGCTCGCCGCAATCGCGCTCGACCTGCCGCGGTTACGCTTGGGCTCGCTGTTGTGGGCGCCGGCTCCGTGGCGATCCGGCGCGCCGGGCTCGCGCCGACGCGCGGAGTGACGCCGCTGCCGCGAACTGCGTCTCCGGATTTCGAAGGGGAGGTGTGCATCGCGCACGACGCGCTTACATTTGGGGCGCGAGAAGTACAGGCAGGGGAGGCGCCTCATGTGGCGATGTCGCCACGCAAGCTGGTTACCGCAGCGAACTGCGGTGCCGTTATCGGTTCTGTTATGTGTAGCGGTTTCTGCTCCAGGTTGGTCTCAGGGTAGCATAAGCGGGGTCGTTCGCGCGGCCGCTTCGGCCGCACCGGTTCCAGATGCGATAGTCACCGTGTCGGGCGTCACGCAGACGGCCCGCTCGGGACGCGATGGACGGTTCATCGTGGCGCCAGTCGCCGGTGGTGAGCACGTCGTCATCGTCCGCCGCATCGGCTTTCAACCCGATACACTCACGAGCGTGACCGTACCGCCGGCGTCCACGACGTCGGTCATAGCGGAGCTCGTGCATCTCACGACGAAGCTTGACACGGTCGCCGTCCCGTCCGTTGCGACGAACATCGCAGCCACGGGTGCGGTGCCGTCGGTCGAGCTCACGCGCGATGACATCGCGCGCACCCCGCAGATCGCCGACGATGCGTTTCGCGCCGTGACACGCGTGCCCGGCGTTTCGGCAAGCGATCTCTCGGCGGGATTCCGTGTGCGCGGCGGTGCGAACCGCGAAGTGCTGCTGTCGCTGGACGGAATGGAGCTCTACGAGCCGTTCCACCTCAAAGATCTCGACGGTGCCATTTCGATCATTGATCCGGGGATCCTTGGCAACGCGAACATCAGCACGGGTGGATTCGGCGCGCGCTACGGCGATCACCTGACGGGCGTGTTCGCGCTCCAATCGCGCGACGACGCCGTCACCGGCGCGCACGGCTCGCTCACCGCGAGCGTGAGCGGTATGAGCGCGGAGATGGCAACACCCATCGACGGCTCCCGCGCCGACATCATGGTGTCGGCCCGCAAAGGTCTGCTGGCGACGGCCCTCGACCTGGCAGGCGACGGCCGTACCCTCGCGCCCCGCTACGACGACAGCTACGCGCGCATCCGCATCAGGCCTAACGCAACGAACCAGTTGGCGATCAGCGCCCTGCGCTCGAACGACGGTCTGTTCTTCTACGCGTCAGACGAGCCCTCGCTGGCGAGCGAGTACGGCAGCCAGTACGTCTGGGCGACGTGGACGTCGATGCCGACGACGTGGCTCACCACCCGCACCATGGTGTCCGACGCCGAGCTCACGTGGGACCGCACGGGCGGCGAGACGTCCAACACCGGGCTGGCGCTCGAGGTGGGTGACCGGCGCGGCTTCCAGGCGCAGTCCGTCCAGCAGTCGGTGACGGTCGATGAATCGCCGCGCTCGAGGACCGAAGTCGGCGCCCAGTACCGTTCTCTCGAGGCGCAGTACACGTACTCGCGACGGCAGGTGCTGCCGGTCGTCGAGGCGGGCACGTGGGTGACGGACTCCAACGACCTCGGCACCCGTTTTTCGGCGCACGGCGCGACGCTGGGGGCGTACGCAACGCAATACGCGCAGATCACGCCTTCGTTAGGCATGGAGGCGGGCGTGCGCTACGACCGCCAGAGCTACACCGGCGAGCACATGATCAGCCCTCGGGTCGCGGCCTCGTACGCGCTCGGCAGCCGGACCACGCTGCACGCGGCATGGGGCCTCTACGCGCAGCCGCAGGCGCTCTACGAGCTGCAGGTGCAAGACGGCGTCACCCGGTTCTCCCGCGCCGAGCGGGACGAACAGCGAGAAGTCGGCGTCGATCATCGCTTCGATGGCCTGACGCTCAAAGTGGACGCGTACGACCGCCGGCTGCTGCGCCTGGATCGGGAGTACGTGAATCTCGAGAGCTCGTTCGACGTGTTCCCCGAGGCGGGGAACGATCGCGTGCTCATCGACCCGGTGAGCGGCTACGCGAGGGGACTCGAGATTTCTGCGTCCTCCACGCGCGGTCCCGTGCAGTGGCTCGCGAGCTATGCGCTCGCGTCGTCGCGCGACAAGGTGGGCGGCCTGTGGGTGCCGTCTCCGTACGACCAGCGCCACTCGATTCACGTCGACGCGAGCGCATCGCCGCATCCGGGATGGCGGGTGACCGCGGCGTGGGAATTTCATTCCGGGTGGCCGGCGACGCCGATCACGTTCGGCCTGGACACGCTGGTCGACGGCACGCATCACGTGCGCGCGGAGTACGGTCTGTTCAACTCGACGCGCATCGGACCGTATCACCGGCTGGACCTGCGCGTGTCTAACGATCGCCGCCTGGGGCCGGGCAAGCTGTCGGTGTACCTCGATGTGTTCAACGTCTACGGCCGCAACAATCCCCGCGGACTCGGCTACACGGTCGCGGACTGGAACGCCGCCGAGGTGGTCGTGAATCAGCGGTCCAAGCTGCAACTGCCGCGCATTCCGACGCTCGGCGTGCAGTGGACGTTCTAACGGAATGTCGCGCGGCTATTCGACGCGCAGCGCCTGCGCCGGGTCGGCGCG
>DAHUXU010000434.1 GCA_027307005.1 Gemmatimonadota bacterium | reverse complement strand
GAACGCAATCGTGTCGCCGGGACTAACGCTGCCTTCGGTCACGCGCGCGCCGTTGACGAACGTGCCGTTGCTCGATCCCAGGTCGCGCACGCGGATCGTGAGACCGTCGCTCGTAAGCTCGGCGTGGCGGCGCGAGATGGTTGGATCGAAAACCGGAAGGTCGCTGACCGACGCGCGTCCCACGACGAAGGTCGCACCGTCCTGCAGCTCGAAGGATTGGTCGCCGGCGGTGCTCGTCAGGCGAAAAGGCATGACACGGAATATGTCACCCGCCCGGGATCCGGGCGACTGGCGGCTGCCCGTGGGCCGCGGCCCGTCCGTTTTGCGGCAAGCGCTCGAGGCTCGTACCTTGAGCACGCGTCCACAGCGCCGGGCTTTCGCCTGGGCCGGGCCGCGCCTCCTCTTCCACTCGAGACGAAGACCAACCGTGGCAACCTCCCTCGTTTCATACGACGACTGGATCAAGCACACCCAGTCGCTCGGCGCCCGCCGGAGCAACGAGCTGCTGGCGCTCGACAACGCGTTGAGCGTGTATCAGAAGGACAAGAGCGCGGCGAGCCTGACGCGCGTCAAGAACGCGCTCGCGGCGTGGAAGAAGACGCAAGGCGCGGGCGACGAGTGGAAGAAGTCGCGCCGGAACAAGGACGGATACGTCGAGCTGTTGACGACGCAGGTCGAGAAGGGCGGCGACAGCGACAGCGCGTGGGGCACGACGCCTAACTTCATGCACGAGAATCTCATCAATGCGCGCCTCGGCGTGCTCTATCTGTTCTCGCATCTCACGGTGTCGCCGCGAATTTTCAACGTGCTGCTGGAAGGCGGCATGTCGATCACGGGGAGTGCGCTTTCGTACGCCGGCGCATCGACCGGGCTCAACAATGCGACCGCGAACACCGTGTCGACGTACCAGGGCGTGGTGATGGTGCCGGGGAACGAGATCATCGATGCCGGCTGGGGCGCGACCAAACCGCTCATCCTCAAGCCCGATGCGCAGACCCAGTTGATGTCGGTGATGGAGCGGGTGAAGCGGTGGTTTCAGGACGTGGCGAAGGGACTGCTCGAGTCGCTGAAAGAAAAATGGAAGTGTGAATTGCCGGCGTCGTTGGTCAAGGCCGCGGTCAATGCGGCCGTGAGCGCGACGCAGAGCGCTCTTGCGTCCGGCTTGCTGTCCGGTGCGTTAGACCTGGGCAAGGGAGTGGTCGTGACGGTGGACGCGGCGATCACGCGCTTCAAGGCATGGAAGTCGTCGCGCGATGTGGAGTTCGGTTCGGGTCATCCGAAGATGGTCGTGGACACGATTCATCGCGCGATGACGGTGAGCGTCGGCGAGGGCATGTGGACGATGTTGAAGGGCGCGGCGAACATGGGCCTGGCGGCGGCGAGCGCGGGCGCGGGTCTCATCGCCGGCATTCTCATCGCGGGCGCCGAGATGTTGGCGAAGTTGTTCTGGCGGCTCTATGAAACGTCGCAGATGCGCACGTTCTTCGAGGAAGCCGCCGAGCATTGGCGGAATCGTGATGGCGGCAGCGCGCTGCAGAAGCAGCCGTTCGCATTCGCGCGGTGGTATCGGAAGCACGTGCTGTTGGCGCCGGCGCTCGCGGTGATCACGCTCAACAGCGGCATCTGCGGCGACAAGATGGTCTATCTCTCGATGTTCAAGGACGACCAGAGCGTGATCTCGAGCGAGGAATTTCAGGCCGGCGCGCAGCATCTGGACGGTCTCAAGGTGTGGGGCGTCAAGTATTTGAGCGAGACCGGATTCTCATTCGGCGCGAACGACGCCTTCGTCGGGAAGCTCCTCGCGTTCGCAAAGGGCGGCGGCAGCGACGGCGTGTTGTCGGCGCACCAGGAGAATCTCTCGGGCGGCGCCTGGGCGTGGGACAAGGTCGTGAAGGTCGCCAAAGCCTAACGATCATTCGTACGGAGACCACAATGGATCGACGGTTCGGCATCTGGGCCCGCGCGTCGCGGGCGGTGGTGTGCGCGGCGGCGGCGTGCGTCGCGATCGGCGGCGTGCCCGCCGCGCAGGCGAGCGGCGCCGCGGCGTCGGCGGGTGCCGACAGCGCGGCGGCGCG
>DAHUXU010000423.1 GCA_027307005.1 Gemmatimonadota bacterium | reverse complement strand
TAGTCACATTGCTCGGTGCCGTGCGCGAGAGCGTGCCCATCTATGGCAGCGGGGGATTCACGTCGTATCCGATCGCGCGGTTGCAAGAGCAGCTCGGCGGCTGGGTCTCGGCCGGTATTCCGCGCGTCAAGATGAAGATCGGCACGCATCCGCGTGACGACATCGACCGGGTGCGCGCGGCGCGCGAAGCGATCGGACCCCGGTCGCAGGCGGCATTGTTCGTGGACGCGAACGGGGCGTACAGCCGCAAGCAGGCGCTGGCACAGGCCGAGGCGTTCGCGGCGTACGATGTGACGTGGTTCGAGGAGCCGGTGTCGTCCGACGATCTCGAAGGACTGCGATTGATCCGCGACCGGGCGCCTAACGGTATGGAGATCGCGGCCGGAGAATACGGGTACGACCTGTGGTATTTTCGCCGGATGCTCGATGCCGGCGCGGTGGATGTCCTGCAAGCCGACGCGTCGCGCTGCGCGGGCATCTCGAATTTTCTTCGCGTGGGCGCATTGTGCGAGGCGCGCTCGATGGCGCTGTCCGCGCACACTGCGCCGTCGCTGCACGCGCATCCGTGCTGCGCGCTCGGCAGCGTGCGCCATCTCGAGTACTTCCACGATCACGAGCGTATCGAGCACATGTTGTTCGACGGCGCGCTCATGCCGGTCGGTGGCGCCCTGCGGCCCGATCGCGCGCGACCCGGCCTGGGCCTCGAGTTCAAACGACAGGACGCTGAGCGGTGGCGCATCCCGGCCTGAGCGACGCCGGCCGACGAATGAATGGCGTCGGTGGCGGCGAGTTGTTCGGTCCCGACCGGCTCGCTGCGCACGCACGTGCCCTGGCGGCGCGCGAGCATCTCGCAGCGCCCACCGCGCGGCGCGGCGGCGCGCGACGGTACGGCCGGGGACCACTGCTTGCCCGGCTGCGCAACACCGAGGCGGTGCTCGATGATGTCCGCGAGAGGCTTCAGGATGCGACCCGCCGCGGCCTCGACGTAAGTCCGGCTGGAACATGGCTGCTGGACAACTTCTTCGTCGTCGCCGAGCAGGTGCGCGAGATCCGCGTCAATCTGCCGAGCGGATATTATCACGGGCTGCCTAAACTGGCCGGTCGGGACCCGTTCGGCGGCTATCCGCGCGTGTACGAAGTCGCGATCGAGCTCATCGCGCACACCGACGGCCGTCTGGATGCTCAGAACGTCGATCTCATGGTGCGCGAGTACCAGCGCGTGGCTCCATTCACGATGGGCGAGCTATGGGCGATGCCGGCGATGTTGCGTATGGGATTGCTCGAGAACGTGCGCCGCATGGCGCTGCGTGCTGCGCGCGACGTGGCCGACATCGACGCGGCCGACCGATGGGTGGCACGTTTCCGAAACGCTTCCGCCCAACAGATCGACCTTGCGCGCTTGCTTTCGGAGTTCGTCTTTCGTTCGCCCGAGCTGACGCCGGCGTTTCTCACGCGGTTCCTCCTCCAGCTGCGCAGCCAACGCGCGGACTTCACGCCGCTCCTGTGGCTCGAGCAATGGATTGCCGAGGACGGGATGAGCGTGGAAGAGGCGGTGCAGCGTTCGACGCAGCGATTATCGCTCACGCAGCTCGTGATGGCGAACAGCATCACGAGCCTGCGTGTCGTCGCCAGTTTCGACTGGCGCAGCTTCTTCGAGGCATCGAGCGTGACCGAGGGCATCCTGCGATCCGATCCCGGACGGTTGTATGCCGGCCTGACGTTCGAGACGCGCGACCGGTATCGCCACATCGTCGAACGGCTCGCCAAGCGCTCGCGCCGGGCGGAGCCCGACGTCGCCAGGGCGGCGGTCGCCATGGCAGCCGCATCCGGATCCGCGACGCCGGACGATGTCGTTAGGCACGTCGGATACTATCTCGTTGGCGACGGGGCGCCGCGGCTCGAGCAGGCGATCGCCTACCGGCCGCCGGTGGGCGAACGGATGCGACGGTGGGCCACACGCCACCCGAGTGGCGTCTACTTCGGCGCGCTCGCACTCTCGACACTCATCGCGCTCGCGCTGCTGCTCACGCCACTGAAGGGCGCCGCGACCACAGGCGCACTGGTCCTTGCAGCGTGCCTGGCGCTCATACCGGCGAGCGACGCCGCGATTGCTCTGGTGAATCAGCTCGTGATGTCCGTTCTGACGCCGAGCCGCCTGTCACGACTCGACTTCACCAGCGGCGTGCCGCGTGCGCATCGCACGGTCGTGATCGTGCCTCTCCTGCTCTGGAACGCCGACGCGGTGTGCGAGGCGCTCGATCGTCTCGAAGCGCAGTATCTCGCCAACCGCGACGCCGAGGTCCGGTTTGCTCTGTTAGGCGATCTGACCGACGCCACTCAGGAGGTTGTGTCGGGCGACGCGCAGATCGTGAGCGCCGCGGTGCGCAGGATCCGCGCGCTGAATGCGGCCTACGGCATCGAGCGTCCCCCATTCTATCTCTTCATCCGCCCGCGCCGCTGGAACGGCAGCGAGAACGCGTGGATGGGTTGGGAACGGAAGCGGGGCAAGCTGGCCGAGTTCAACGCGTATCTGCGCGGCGGAGCGCGCGACGCGTTTTCGACAATCGAGGGTGACGTCTCGTGGCTCGGTTCGGCCCAATACGTGATCACGCTGGATGCCGACACCGTGCTGCCGCGCGGCGCCGCGAGCGCGCTCATCGGAACGATCGCGCATCCGCTCAATCGCGCGGTGTACGACGAGCGCCAAGGCCGCGTCGTGCGAGGCTATGGTATCCTGCAGCCTCGAGTGAGCATCTCGCTCGAGAGCGCGAATCGATCGCGCTTCGCCGAGATCTTTGCCGGGCATCCGGGCGTGGACCCATACACGACGGCCGTGTCCGACGTCTACCAGGATTTGTTCGGCACCGGCACCTATACCGGAAAGGGCATCTACGATGTGGACGCATTCGAGCGGGCGACGCACGGCCGGTTTCCTGAAAACGCGCTCTTGAGCCACGATCTCATCGAAGGGGCGTTTGCGCGGGCCGGTCTGGTCACGGACGTCGAAGTCTTCGACGATTACCCGACCCGCTACTTGACCGCCGTTAGGCGGAACCACCGGTGGATTCGCGGCGACTGGCAGCTCCTGCCATGGCTCCGGATGCGTGTGCCGGGCCCGACGGGCCCGGGCGCGAGTCCGCTCTCGGCGGCCTCACGATGGAAGATCGTGGATAATCTGCGCCGGAGTCTGGTCCCGGTCGCCACGCTGGCGTGGCTCCTCGCGGGCTGGACGCTTCTTCCCGGCTCGGCCGTGCTCTGGACGATCGCGGCGCTGGCCGCGATGGCGACGCCGTTCGCCGCACCGTTGCTCTTCGCGGCTGCGCGGCCGCCGCGCGGCCAATCGTGGCGCCCCTACTACGCCGCGGCGGGGCGCGACGCGCTGCGCGGCTTCGCGCAGTTTGCCCTCGCGATCGTGTTCCTGCCGCATCAGGCATTCGTGGCCGGCGATGCGATCGTTCGTACGTTAGGCCGAATGTTCGTGACGCACCGTCACCTCCTCGTGTGGCGCACGGCGTCGCAGGTCGAGCGCAGCGACACGAACCGGCTGGCGGAATTCTGGAGGGCCTTCGCCGCGGTCGAGCTGTTTGTGGTCGGCATCATCATCATCGACGTCGTCGCCGCGACGTCGCACGCCGCGCGAGCGCCCGCCGGGCGAGCGCCCGCCGGCGTGGCCTACTTCATCATCGCCGTTCTCGCCGTGCTGTGGGCGGCAGCGCCTAA
>DAHUXU010000417.1 GCA_027307005.1 Gemmatimonadota bacterium | reverse complement strand
TGCACCGCAAGCATCCGCAGCTCGACGTGCGCCCGGCCATCTGCGACATCTGCGAGAGCTCCGACGTGGCGCGGCTGTTCCGTGAGGCGCGTCCGGAGATCGTGTATCACGCCGCGGCGTTCAAGCACGTCCCGATGATGGAAGCGCACGTCTGCCACGCGGTGCAGAACAACGTCTTCGGCACACGCAACATCGCCGAGGCGGCGGCGCAGTACGGTGCGACGTTCGTGCTGATTTCGACGGACAAGGCCGTGAGCCCGACGAACATCATGGGCGCCACGAAGCGGCTCGCCGAGCAGCTGGTGTTGTCGCCGGCCGATTCACGCGCCCACCATTTCGTGGTGGTCCGGTTCGGCAACGTGTTAGGCAGCAACGGCAGCGTCGTGCCGCTGTTCAGCGAGCAGATCGCCGATGGCGGCCCCGTGACGGTGACGCATCCGGAAGCGACGCGCTACTTCATGACCATCCCCGAGGCGGTGCAGCTCGTGTTGCAGGCGTCGGCGCTGGAGGAAGCGCGCGACCGGATCGTGATGCTTGAGATGGGCCATCCGATCAAGATCGTCGATCTGGCGCGGAACCTCATTCGGCTGTCGGGACTCGAACCCGACGCGGACATCCCGATCGTCTTCACGGGGCTCCGGCCGGGCGAGAAGCTGCACGAGCAGCTGACGTCGGAAACCGAAGAGACGATGCCTACACGCTTCGAGAAAATCCGGATCGTGAAGACGGGCGCCTCGCGGTCGCTCGATCACCAGTTAGGCCATCTCTGGGATCTCGTCGTCGCCCGCGACGAGCGGGGCATCGTGCGCAAGCTGCAGGAGCTGGTGCCGGAGTTTTCACCGCAGGCGGCGCTCATCGCGCGGCTGCGCGAGCGGTCGTCGTCGCCGTCCGAGCCACGTCAATTCACCAAAGGAGCCTGACGATTCGTTCCGCGTTCGTCGTTGCCGCCGGCGCGCTGCTCCTCGCCGCCGGAAGCGCGCGTGTCGCCGCCGCGCAGCATCCGTTAGTCACCCTGCCGCTCGATGATCCCGCGTACGCCCAGCTCGACGGCCTGGTGGAGCTGGGCTGCGGCGCCGCGCGCGTGTCCGCGTTCCGGCCGTTCATGGTGAAGGATGTGCGCGGCGCGCTGCGCGCGGCCAAGGCCGAACCGCGGTGTGCGGGCCGGGTGCTCGACGCGCTCACCTCGCGGTTCCTCGCCGACAGCGTCGCGACGGACTCGGCGGCCGCGGCGTCGACGAGCCGCGTGCGCTTCGGCGCCCTCGCGTCGCTCCAGGCGACGGGCCTGGACAACGGCGAGATGTTCCCGCTGTGGGACAACGTTCGCCCAACCGGGCAGGGGACGCCGCCGGCCGTCGGGACCGCGCGGCTGCGGCTCTCGTTCGATGGCGGTCCGAACGTGGTGCTGGTCAGTGAGGCGTACGGCGAGACCGACAGCCGCAACGATCCGACGGTGCGCGCCAACCAATTCCGGCACACGTCCGGCGTCATCGATTTCAGCGAAGCCTATGCATCGGGCAAGTTGGGCCCGATCGTGCTCTCCGTTGGGCGCGGCCGCGAAGCGTGGATCGGCGATGGCACCGAGTCGCTCGTGCTCTCGGCGAACGGACCGGCGTTGGACAAGATCACGCTCACGGCACAGTGGTCGAAATTCGAGTTCAAGGCCCTCGTCGCCGAGCTCAACGACGTGGTGCTGTCGCCGGCCACCGACAGTTTGCCGGACAGCGTCGGGACGCAGCGGTACCATCGGATGATGGTGGCGCACGCGCTCACTTGGCGGCCGTCGCACAAGGTCGAGCTGACGCTCGGCGAGACGGCGCTCATTCCGCACCAGGGCGGTGGGATCGCGCTCAACTTCGTGAATCCGTTGATGGTGTTTCAGGTCACGC
>DAHUXU010000416.1 GCA_027307005.1 Gemmatimonadota bacterium | reverse complement strand
AAACGCCAGGCCTACGACTGGGACCGGTTCCACCGCACGGTGCGCCGTCTGCAGCCTGATGCGGTCATGTTCTCCGACGCCGGCCCCGACGTCCGCTGGATCGGCAACGAAGACGGCGTGGCCGGCGATCCAAACTGGTCGATCGTGGATCCGCTCGCCGTGCCGTTTCCCGGCGCGACGGGCCCTGCGGTGGAGCGAATGCTGCAACACGGCGATCCGACTGGTACGGTGTGGCGACCCGGCGAGGCCGACGTGTCGATTCGTCCGGGTTGGTTCTGGCATGCGGCCGAGTCCGCCAAGGTGAAGAGCGTGGAAGAACTGATCGACTTGTTCTTTGTCTCCGTTGGTCGGAACGCCAACGTGCTGCTCAACGTGCCGCCGAATCGCGCGGGTGTGCTGGACGAAGTCGACGTCGCTCGACTCGCGTCCTTCTCGAGTGAATTGTCCGCCCAGTTCGCCGAAAACGCCGCGGCCGGCGGGCGTGTGTCGGCGTCTTCCGAGGCATCCGGTCATGGTGCGGGAGCGACGCTGGACGGCGACCCGGATACCTGGTGGAGTCCGTGGGGCGAGGATCGATTGCCGTCGCTCGCCGTGACGTTCCGGAAGCCGGCACGAATCGGTGTAATCGAGTTGGCGGAAGCGATTCAGAACGGGCAACGGGTCGCGTCGCACGGCGTGGATGCGCTGGTGGCCGGTAGATGGCAGACGATTTCCACCGGGACCACCATCGGGCATAAGAAGTTGGACCGCGTGCCGCCGATGACGGTCCAAGGCGTTCGCCTTCGGATCGCGTCGTCGATCGGCGCGCCGCAGATCGCGACGATTGCCGTATGGCCGGGCCGTCCGTGACGTTGACGGCGCGCCCGTGAGCGTTGGACACAATCGAGATCCTTCAGCCGGAGCATCCCATCATGTATAGAACCCCCCGTGTTCTTCGCCGCGTGGCGTCGCCCGTAGCGCTGATCGCGTCGCTGGCGCTGCTCGCCGGATGTGCGAGTGTCACGCCGATCCGTCAGCTCCTCGACGATCCGGCGCGCTACGACGGGAAATCCGTCCGGATCGAGGGTGTGGTGAAGGGATCGGCTGGGGCGTTAGGAATGGGCACGTATCAGGTGCAGGACAACACCGGCACGCTCACGGTGGTGACGAAGAGTAACGGGGCGCCGAGGACCGGAGACAAGATTGGCGTCCAGGGGATCTTCCAAGCGCTGTTCACGCTTGGCAGCCAGAGTCTGTCGGTGTTGCAGGAGCAGAGCCGGTCGTTCCCGTGATGTGAACGCTTGGAAAGCCGCATCGACCAATTGGACCGCGGAGCGCGTGCGCGCGCTGCCCGACGACGGCAAGCGGTACGAGGTCATCGACGGCGAGCTGTACGTGACGCCCGCGCCAACTTGGGAGCACCAGCGGGCGGTCCTCGGGCAGGCCTACCGAATGCGCTCGTACCTCGTTGGTCACCCGATCGCCGACGTGTACATCGCGCCCGCAGACGTCGAGTTCAGAATCGACAGGATGGTCGAGCCGGACTTGTTCGTCGTGCCCTTGGTCGACGGGCGCAGGCCACGTACTTGGGGAGAGGCGAAGAGACGTCTGTTGGCCGTCGAGATACTCTTGCCGTCTACAGCACGCGCGGACCGACTGGCGAAGCGGCTTCTGTATCAGCGGGAGCGAGTGGCCGAGTAGTGGATTGTGGATATCGACGCTCGCCTCGTCGAGCGGTGGCGTCCCGACGATAGTCGGCCCGAGATAATAGTACGGGAGCTCGCGTGGCAGCCTGACTCAGCGGCGCCGGCGCTCACAATTGATCTCGATGGCTATTTCAGGGAAGTTTGTCTCGAGTAGCGTTCAGGCGTTGACATCACCGTCGGCCACGGTATCTTTTCCAGGCTACAACTGAACCGCCGAGCACATTAAAGCTCGGCGCGCCATTGGGTCCCCACCCGCGCAGCAGTGGCGAGTGCACCCGGCGGCAGCGGATGGATACCGGCTCCTTCGGGGGCGTCCGGTCCACCCGTTTTTTTGCTGGATTTTCACTGGCTTCAGCCTTCGGCAGCGATAGCGAATTCTCATGGGACGCACAACACCGCTCGACCACTATCGGAATATCGGCATCATGGCGCACATCGATGCCGGGAAGACGACGACGACCGAGCGCATTCTGTATTACACCGGGAAGAGCTACAAAATCGGCGAAGTCCATGATGGCGCGGCCACCATGGACTGGATGGAGCAGGAGCAGGAGCGCGGTATCACCATCACGTCGGCCGCAACCACCTGCTTCTGGCGCCGCAACGGCACCGAGTACCGCATCAACATCATCGACACGCCGGGACACGTCGACTTCACGGTCGAAGTCGAGCGGTCGCTGCGCGTGCTGGACGGCGCGGTGACGCTGCTCGATTCGGTGGCCGGTGTCGAACCGCAGACGGAAACGGTGTGGCGGCAGGCGGACCGCTACGGCGTGCCGCGCATCGTCTTCGCCAACAAGATGGACCGGGTGGGCGCCGACTTCGACCGCTGCGTGTCGATGATTCGCTCGCGGTTGTCGCAGAAGGCGTATCCGCTGCAGCTGCCGATCGGGACGGGCGAGCTCTTCGTTGGGCACATCGACGTGCTGCGGCGCGTGGCGATCGTGTTCGATGAAGCAACGTTAGGCAAGACCTACATCGAAGAGCCCGTGCCCGAGAAGTACGCGAAGGCCGTCGAAGAAGCCCGGCACGCCGCGGTCGAAGCGGCCGTCGAGCACGATGAGGCGCTCCTCGAGAAATATCTGGGCGGTGCGGAGCTGACGTTCGACGAGATCCAGCGCGCCATCCGCAAGGCGACGATCGCGGGACAGTTCGTCCCCGTGCTCTGCGGCGCGTCGTTCAAGAACATGGGCGTGCAGCAACTGCTCGATGCGGTGATCGACTACCTGCCGGCGCCGGTCGACCTCAAGGCGATCAAGGGACACGTTCCGCTCCACGACGAGACGTTCGAGGAGCGGATGGTGTCGGACGACGAGAGGTTCTCGGCGCTGGCGTTCAAGATTGCAACCGATCCGTTCGTCGGAAAGCTGACATACATCCGCGTCTATTCGGGTGTGCTGAGCGGTGGATCCTACGTCTACAACTCGACCAAGGATCGCCGCGAACGCGTGGGTCGCCTGCTGCAGATGCACGCGAACAAGCGCGAGGAGATCGAGGAAGTGCGCGCCGGCGACATCGCGGCGGTGATCGGGCTCAAGGACACGCGCACGGGCGATACGCTCTCGGACGAGAGCCATCCGGTGGTGCTCGAGGCCATGAAGTTCCCGGCGCCGGTGATCGACGTCGCGATCGAGCCGAAGACGAAGGCCGACCAGGACAAGTTAGGCATCGCGCTCCAGAAGCTGGCCGAGGAAGACCCGACGTTCCGCGTGCATTCGGACGCCGAGACTGGCCAGACGATCATCTCCGGCATGGGCGAGCTGCACCTCGAGATCATCGTCGACCGCATGCAGCGGGAGTTCAAGGTCGACGCGAACATCGGCCGTCCGCAGGTGGCCTATCGCGAGACGATTCGCCGCCGTGTGGAAAAGGTCGAGGGCAAGTTCATCCGGCAGACGGGTGGTCGCGGCCAATACGGCCACGTCGTGATCAACATGGAGCCGACGACCGCGGGCACGGGTTTCGTGTTCGAGGACAAGATCGTGGGCGGCGTGATTCCGCGCGAATACATCGGACCGGTGGAGCAGGGCATCAAGGAAGCCATGGAGAATGGCGTGATGGCCGGCTATCCGGTGGTCGATATCAAAGTGGAATTGATCTACGGGTCGTACCACGACGTCGACTCGAGCGAAATGGCGTTCAAGATCGCGGGCTCGATGGCGTTCAAGGATGCGGCCAAGAAGGCGCATCCGATTCTGCTCGAGCCGATCATGAACGTCGAGGTCGTGTGTCCCGCGGATTACATGGGCGACATCTTAGGCGACCTGTCGGCGCGGCGCGGACGCATCGGCGGCATGACGCAGCGCGGGGAAGCGCAGGTGATCGGCGCCAGCGTGCCGCTCTCCGAGATGTTCGGCTACTCCACCACGCTGCGCTCGGCGTCGCAGGGGCGGGCGGTGTATTCGATGGAGTTCAGCCATTACGAGGAAGTGCCGAAGAGCAAGGCGGACGAGATCATCAGCCAGGTGAAGGCGTAGCAGTCGGGAGCGGGCCTCCGTTAGGCGGCCCGCACGGGCAGACCGTTCGTATTCGTGAGACGACAACCACTTCGAGCGTAGGAAGCAGCCATGGCCAAGGCAAAGTTTGAGCGGACGAAGCCGCATGTGAACGTGGGGACGATCGGGCACGTGGACCACGGGAAGACGACGTTGACGGCGGCGATCACGGCGATCCAGGCGAAGAAGGGGTTGGCGCAGTTCACGGCGTACGACCAGATCGACAAGGCGCCGGAGGAGCGGGAGCGCGGGATCACGATTGCGACGGCGCACGTGGAGTACGAGAGTGCGAAGCGGCACTACGCGCACGTGGATTGCCCGGGGCACGCGGACTACGTGAAGAACATGATCACGGGCGCGGCGCAGATGGACGGGGCGATCCTGGTGGTGAGCGCGGCCGATGGGCCGATGCCGCAGACGCGGGAGCACATTTTGTTGGCGCGGCAGGTGAACGTGCCCTACATCATCGTGTTCATGAACAAGGTGGACATGGTCGATGATGCGGAGCTGTTGGACCTGGTCGAGCTGGAAGTGCGCGAGCTGTTGAGCCAGTACGAGTTTCCGGGGGACGAGATCCCGATCATCAAGGGCAGTGCGCTCAAGGCGTTGGAGAGCGGGGATCCGAACTCGGAATGGGGGCAGAAGATCGGCGAGCTCATGGAAGCGTTGGACAGCTACATTCCGCAGCCCAAGCGGGAGATCGACAAGCCGTTCATCATGCCGGTGGAAGACGTGTTCAGCATCACGGGCCGGGGGACGGTGGCCACGGGGCGGATCGAGCGCGGGGTGGTGAAGGTGGGGGACGAGGTGGCGCTGGTGGGGTTTGGGAGCGACAAGAAGACGGTGGTGACGGGGGTCGAGATGTTCCGGAAGCTCCTGGATGAGGGGCAGGCTGGGGACAACGTGGGCTTGCTGCTGCGGGGGATCGGGAAGGAAGAAGTGGAGCGCGGGATGGTGCTGGCCAAGGCGGGGAGCATCACGCCGCACACGCAGTACATGGCGGAGGTGTACGTGCTGACCAAGGAAGAGGGCGGGCGGCACACGCCGTTTTTCAACGGGTATCGGCCGCAGTTCTACTTCCGGACGACGGACGTGACGGGGAGCGTGCAGCTGCCGGAGGGGACGGAGATGGTGATGCCGGGGGACAACATCCAGATGGAGATCACGCTGATCACGCCGATCGCGATGGATGAGGGGCTCCGGTTCGCCATTCGCGAAGGCGGGCGCACGGTCGGCGCCGGCGTCGTCACCAA